>JACSRL010000509.1 GCA_014879765.1 Anaerolinea sp.
GATGGCGTGGTGGTGGTCGGCGGCCTGTACCACGACAGCACGCTGCTGGCCTACCGCGACCCGCAGGCCCCGATCCAGCCCAGCGGCTCGGCCACGCTGCGGCTGCGCACCTGCCAGAACGACGTGCAGCAGGTGCAGGTGTTGGTCTGGCGCACCGGCGACCCGCTGGCCTCTCCCTCCTTCACCTATCCCGCGGCCGTGGCCAGCAGCGACGGCACGCACAGCCTGTGGGAGGCCACCGTGCCTGGCGACCCGGTCAACCTCTGGTACCAGTTCCGCGTCGTCGATGGGGCCGCCGCCGGCCAGTTCAACCCCATCAGCGGCAACAGCGGGCCGGGCAAGTGGTACACCGGCGCGCTGGCCAACCCCTCGTGGGGCCTGCCGGTGGTCCAGCCCACTCCCACGCCGCCGGCCGATTTCGCCGTGCCCGGTTGGATCGCCGACGCGGTGATCTACCAGATCTTCCCCGACCGCTTCCGCAACGGCAATCCGGCCAACGATCCGGTGGACGGCACGCTGGTCTATGAGCCGGCGCCCGATGGCTGCGCGGGCTATCCCCACCCGCGGCCCAACCCCGGCGGCGGCTGCCAGTGGGACCGCCGCGCCTGGACCGATCCGCTGCTGGTCCCCAGTTGGGGGCTGGACTTCCACGGCGGCGACCTGCAAGGGGTGATCGACCAGATCAACGCCGGCTACTTCAACGACCTGGGCGTCAACACCCTCTATCTCAACCCGATCTTCGAGTCCTCCTCCAACCACGGCTACGACACCAACGACTACTTCACCGTGCGCGCGATCTTTGGCAACAACGCGCTCTTCGACCAGTTGATCAGCGCGGCCAACGCCAAGGGGCTGCGGGTGATCCTGGACGGCGTCTTCAACCACGCGGGCATGGACAGCGTCTACATCGACAAGACCAAGAGCCAGGGCGGCGCCTGCGCCGCGGCCAGCAGCCCGCAGCGCAGTTGGTTCACGGCCGGCTCGGCCGGCGCGGTCTTCAACTGCGCCGGCGGCTGGGGCTGGAAGGGCTGGTACGGCTACGCCACCCTGCCGGAGTTCGTGGACGAGTCGGCCGGCGTGCGCGATCTCTTCTTCCGCGGCGGCGCGGCCGGCGCGCCGGCCGGCAAGTCGGTCAGCCAGTTCTGGCAGGAGAAGGGCATCGCGGGCTGGCGCTACGACGTGGCCCAGGACATCACCCATAACTTCTTCCAGACCATGCGCCCCTACGTCAAGGGCAGCAACACCAGCGGCGCGGTCTACGGCGACAGCGAGCAGCTCATGCTGGGCGAGGTGACTGGCGGCTGCGACTGGTATCTCTACCAGAGCTACATCAACGGCGGCGAGCTGGACTCGGTGATGAACTACTGCTTCCGCGACTGGGCCACCGGCTTCGGCAACGGCGACGCGCCCAGCCAGTTCGACACCAAGTACAACCAGTTCCGCGCCCTTTTCCCCCCCTCGGCCTGGCGCGGCTTCATGAACCTGATCAGCACCCACGACTCGCCCCGCATGCTCAGCCTGCTGAACCGCGACAAGGGCAAGCTGAAGCTGGTCACGCTCTTGCAGTTCACCCTGCCGGGCGCGCCCTCCATCTACTACGGCGACGAGGTGGGCATGGCCGGCGGCAGCGACCCGGACAACCGGCGCACCTTCCCCTGGCCCGACATCAACGGCGGCGTCAACGGCAACGGCGACGCCTACGACGGGGCGATGGTTCAGCACTTCAAGAAGCTGCTGGCCATCCGCAACAGCTACAGCGCGCTGCGCGGCGGCGACGTGCAGACGCTGCTGGTCAACGACGCGGCCGGCCTCTACAGCTATCTGCGCTCTGACGCCAATGCCAAGCTGATCGTGGTGTTGAACAACAAGACCGCCGGGGCGACGGCCACCATCCCGGTCGCCGGCCTGGTTGCGGACGGTTCAGTCTTCACCGATCTGCTCAACCCCGGCGCAGAGCAGAGCCCGCAGGCCAGCTACACCGTGGCCGGCGGCCAGTTGGTCGTGCCCGTGGATGGCCAATGGGGCCGCATCCTGCTGCTGGCCAGCAGCCCGGTGGCCGTCACCCTGGCCGGCTTCGAGGCCCAGCAGCAGGGCGATGCCGTGCAGGTGAGCTGGGAGACGGTCAGCGAGTTGGACAACCTGGGCTTCAATCTCTACCGCGGCGTGTCGCCCGACGGCTGGGAGCGCCAGCTCAACGATGCGCTGATCCCCTCGGCCGCGCCAGGCAGCTCCGGCGGCCACAGCTACACCTGGCAAGACCGCGCCGGGCTGGTTCCTGGGACCACCTACTACCTCTGGCTGGAGGACGTGGACCTGAACGGCGCGACCACCCTGCACGGCCCGGTCAGCGTA
>JACSRL010000761.1 GCA_014879765.1 Anaerolinea sp.
GGGCAGCCATTTGTCGGCGATCTCGCGCGTGTCCTCGTTGACGTGGCCCAGCCACACCACGGCCAGGCCGCCCAGCACTAGGTTGAGCAGCGCCATGGCGGCGAAGGCCAGCCCCAGCTTCGCGCCGATGCGCATGTCAGACAGACGCATGAGCGAGCGCCCTCTCAGGCCGCCGCGACGGATTGGACCAGCCCCATCTCGGTGCTGCTGAGCAGCGATTCAATGTCCATCACGATCAGCATGCGCTTGTCCACCGTGGCGATGCCGCGCACGAACGCGGCGTCCACCTGCCCCTGGAACTGCGGCGCGGGCTTGATGGCGTCGGCCGGCAGGGCCACCACGTCGGCCACCGCGTCCACCACCGCGCCCAGCACGGTGCCGCCCACGTTGAGGATGATGACCACGGTGAAGTCGGTGTACTCGGCCGTCGCGCAGTGCAGCTTCAGGCGCAGGTCGACGATGGGCACGATGACGCCGCGCAGGTCGATCACGCCCTTGATGAACTCCGGCGCATGGGCCATGCGCGTGGGCGGCTCGTAGGAGCGGATCTCCTGCACGCGCAGGATGTCGATGCCGTATTCCTCCTGGCCCAGGCGGAAGGTCAGGTACTCCGCCGCGGCGCTGGCGGCGGCGCTGCCGGTGGAAGGACGCTGGGCGGCAGTGGACAGCATGGCAACTCCTTGGGAAATGAATCTTGGGCAACTCGAGAGCGCGCGCCGGCCCCGCGCCGGCATACGCGCTCGGATACGCCGCCAGCATAGCAGTTTGCGGTTACTTATTCTGACATTTGGCGCCATTCGCACACAAAAAAGCCTGCTGGCTGGGCGCGAGCAGGCTTTCATGCAACCGGCAGCCGGAGCGGCTGCGGCGGGCTCAGAGGCTCTTCTTGTAGTTCTCGACGCCGTCCAGCACCTCCTTGTTCGCGGCGTCCACGCCTTCCCAGCCCAGCACCTTGACCCACTTGCCCTCTTCCAGGTCCTTGTAGTGCTCGAAGAAGTGGCTGATGGCCTTCAGGCGCATGGGGTTCACGTCCTGCACGGACTTCCAGTTCTCGTACATCTTCAGGATCTTGGTGGTGGGCACGGCCAGCACCTTGCCGTCCACGCCGGCCTCATCCTCCATTTTGAGGATGCCCAGAGCGCGGCAGGGCACGACCACGCCGGGGTGCAGCGGGTAGGGCGTGATGACCAGCACGTCCACCGGGTCGCCGTCGCCCGACAGGGTCTGGGGTACGTAGCCGTAGTTGCAGGGGTAGTACATGGCCGTGGTCAGGAAGCGGTCCACGAAGACGGCGCCGGACTCCTTGTCCACCTCGTACTTGATGGGATCGGATTCCGCGGGGATCTCGATCACCACGTTGAAGGCATCGGGGATGTTCTTGCCGGGCTTGACGTTGTTCAGCGACATGGTTGGGGGTCTAGGTGTGAATTGACGGGCGGATTTTAGGCGCTCGCCCCTTGCTGCTTGCTTGCAACGCCGGGTTTGGCGTTAAATGCCCCTGTTGGCCAATCGTCTCCCGGAACCGGGCGCGAGGAAGCAACGCTGGGCAAGCCCTTCGCCTGCGTTGTGCTTCCCAATCCGTGTAACCAAGAACCCATTCCATGTTCTGAGGAGATCGAGAATGACCGAACCGTCGGCGCTGAATGCCCCGCTCATACTGGCCCTGGTGTGCGGCCTGATTGCCGTGGTCTACGGCATCTGGGCACGCAGCTGGATTCTGGCCAAGGACCAGGGCAACGCCCGCATGCAGGAGATTGCCGCCGCCATCCAGACCGGAGCGGCCGCCTATCTGGCGCGGCAATACAAGACCATTTCCCTGGTGGGCGTCGTGCTGGCCGTGCTCATCGGCGTGTTCCTCGACGTCACCACGGCCGTGGGCTTCGTCATCGGCGCCGTGCTCTCGGGCGCCTGCGGCTTCATCGGCATGAACGTCTCGGTACGCGCCAACGTGCGCACCGCCCAGGCCGCCACGCAAGGCATTGGCCCGGCGCTGGACGTGGCCTTCCGCGGCGGCGCCATCACGGGCATGCTGGTGGTGGGCCTGGGCCTGCTGGGCGTGGCCGGTTTCTACTGGTTCCTGGTGGGCAGCAACCCGGTGGCCGACAAGACTCTGGCGGGCCTGCTCAACCCCCTGATCGGCTTTGCCTTCGGCTCCTCGCTGATCTCCATCTTCGCCCGCCTGGGCGGCGGCATCTTCACCAAGGGCGCCGACGTGGGTGCCGACCTGGTCGGCAAGGTCGAGGCCGGCATCCCCGAGGACGACCCGCGCAACCCGGCGGTGATCGCCGACAACGTCGGCGACAACGTGGGCGACTGCGCCGGCATGGCCGCCGACCTGTTCGAGACCTAC
>JACSRL010000596.1 GCA_014879765.1 Anaerolinea sp.
CAGCCAGCAGATGCCTGAATTGCTGGATGTGATCCTCGACGCCGCCGCGCTGGACCAGGTGGCGGCCGCTCTGGAGGCTATGCTGGCCAGCGCCAGGGCCTAGATCGTTGTCCGTCAGGCCTTGTGGGTGGCCAACGGCCGACCATCGGCCACCCGCAAGGCCTTCTTCCTGGCCGGCGACCCTTTCCCCGCAGGTCGTCGCCGGCCAGCCGCTGTATCTTCCACGCCCGTTGCGGGAGAGCACTCAATTCATTGTCTGGATCCCAGAGGAGGATCGCCATGAAGAACCAATGGATGACCGTGATGCTGAGCCTCGCGCTGGTCGCGGGGCTGTTGGGCTTTTACGGTGTGGCTCATGCCCAAAGTCCGGTGATATCTTCGCAGAATTTCGACGGGATAGGCACATCTGCCACCGCGACGCTCCCCACAAATTGGCGAGTCGACAAGAATGCGACTGCGCGTTCTGTAGGTACCTGGGCGACCGCCAGCGCCGTAACGGAGCAGATCGCTGGCAATAACATGGCGACTAATGCCGCAAACGGCATCTACAACTACGGCGCTGGCGTTGCTGCAAGCGCGGCCGATCGTGCTGTCGGTTGGATTTCCTCAAGTTCCGCAACCAAGAGCGGAAATCTCTACGCCTGGTTTCAGAACGACACCGGAAACATTCTGAGCGGCGTCGAGATATCATATGACGTGGAGAAGTACCGAAATGGCTCTAATGCTGCGGGCTTCAGCATCCAGATGTACTATTCCACCGATGGGACTACCTGGACGTCGGCCGGCCCCAATTTCCTGACCAGCTTTTCTGCCGACAGCGACAACAGCGGGTTTGCCACGGCGCCTGGCGCCACTGTGGCGGTGACTGCCAAGATTCTGACTTTTCCAACCCCTATTGCTGTGAATGACTTCTTTTACCTGGCCTGGAACTACTCGGTGACAACAGGAACGACCACCTCCAATGCGCAGGGGCTTGGTATAGACAACTTCTCGATGAACAATCCTCTTGCCGTCGCCCTGGCTGATTTCAGCGCGGTACAGCAGGGAGACCATGTGCTGGTCGCCTGGGAGACAGTCAGCGAACACGACAACGCCGGCTTCAACCTCTACCGGGCCGACAGCGAGGCCGGCCCGCAGACGCTGCTGGCCGCCATCCCGTCGCAGGGGCCGGGCTCGACGCAGGGCTTCGCCTACAGCTACGAGGACCTGGCCGTGCAGCCGGGCCAGACCTGGTACTACTGGCTGGAGGCTGTCAGCCTGAGCGGCGCGACCACGCTGCACGGGCCGGTCAGCGCCACGGTGCAGGCGCCCACCGCAGTGACGCTGACGGCGCTGCACGCGCAGGGGGGCGATCCCTCGCTCCCGTCGACGGTCGTTGTCCTGGTTGCCCTGGCCGCCCTGGCCGTCGTCGCCGGTCAGCGCCGCCAGGTCGCGCGCCGGTAAGGCCCCAAAGATGGCAACTTTGCCGCAAAGTTGCCATCTTTTCGCGGCGCAGATAACCGCGGATTGGCAGACGACGCGGATCGGAGTGCATCTCCGATCCGCGTCTTTTCTTGTCCATTGCACCCCCTCACCCTGTCACCCCCTCACCCTGTCACCCTGTCACCCTCTCACCCCCTCGAATCCGCGTTTCTCCTTGCGTCCAGGGCGGGAGTGTGGTATCATCGGCAACCCAACCGTGCTAGAGACTTGGGAAGTCGCCGCCTGCTGGCCAGGCGGTCGTTTTGATCCTCGCAGACAAGGAGACCTCAGCCCATGAAGACTCACTGGAAGCGCCTGATTGGCGCATTGGTCGTGTTGGGAATTGGCGCCGCGGCCTTCGCGCCGGCCGTCACCATGAACCAGGGTCCTTCTTTGGCCGCTGGCGCGGGCCGCCACGCGGCCGGGCCGATCAGCGGTGGGCTCAGCGTCGCCCAGGCGTCGCTGGGCCTGAGCAGAGTCAGCCAGCCGGCCGGCGATCAGCCGGTCGCTGACGGGCCGGTGGTGATCCAGCCCGACCACATGGACCTCTCGCCGCCTCTGCGCGACATTGCGCCGGCTGAGGCGCCGCCCGGCGAGCCGGCCCTGATGCGCTTCTGGGAAAGCGAGCTGCTGCCCGGCCATGAGCAGGAAGGCAGCTTCAGCGGGGTCGATGCCACCCTCCAGAGCGGACACGGGCCGGAGGCCATGCCCGCGCCGATCCAGAACTGGGACGGCGTCAACAACACCGGCTACAGCGTGCGGCCGCCCGACACCCAGGGCGACGTGGGGCGCAACCACTACGTGCAGTGGGTCAACGTGCGCTTTCAGATCTGGAACAAGAGCGGCACATCGCTCTACGGGCCGGCGGCGGGCAATACCCTCTGGAG
>JACSRL010000561.1 GCA_014879765.1 Anaerolinea sp.
CCGTCCGTCAGCAGCGGCAGCAGGGGACAGTCCCTCTGGCTTGCCCTGGCCCTCGGCCGCCAGGAATTCCTCGGCCATGCGGCTGAGCGGCCCCAACGCCTTGGCCAGCGCCACCAACTGGGCCGTGGTCTGGGTGTTCTGCTTCTGGACGATATTGGCCTCGGCCAGGGCCAGCACGGCCTGGGCCGGGTCCTGCACGTTGAGCGCGGCCAGGGCCACCCGGGCCGCCTCCAGGTCCTGGGTCGCACCGTACTGCTGGGCGATGGCCACGATGGCGGCAGCGCGCTGTTGGGGGCTTTGCGATTGTGTGCTGGAAGTTGGATTGGGCCCGCAGGCTGCCAACAGGCCGATGGCAATCAGCAGGAGCAGCGCTGTCAGGCCGGTCGACCGGGACGCCGCCGCCGTTCTGCGCTGGTGAGGGGTATTTTGCATAGAGTTGGGTTGACCGATCCGTCGCCGGCCGCGGGCTTCATTGAGCGTCTGCGCAGGGGCCAGCGGCGATGGTTGGGACATAGAGAAGGGAATCGAACCGCAGGGGCGGGCCAATTCCCTTTGCATGTCGTCAAAACTTAGCTAAATCTTTCAGTGGACGTATAATGACACAAAAGACTTCGGAAGTGGCCGGTACACCTGCAAAGCGTGACCCGGTTACGATCAAGTCTCGTTCCTGTCAGACGCTCGGCCATCTCCGAAGTCTGGGTATTCAGTGCCGAAGGTGGGAATCGAACCCACATGAGCGCTATGCTCAACGGTGTTTGAGACCGTCGCGTCTGCCTGTTCCGCCACTTCGGCAGTGACAACATGCGGCAGTATAGCCGAAGTCCAGAGTTTCGCCAAATTCGCGTTTTGCACCCATTTCTATGGATGAACAAGCCCTGATCGACGCCGCCTGCCGTGGAGACCTGGCGGCCTTCAACCGTTTGGTGCTCACCTACCAGGGAATGGCCTACAACCTGGCCTACCGCATCCTGGGCAATGCCGAGGGCGCGGAGGATGCCGCGCAGGATGCTTTCATCAAGGCCTACCGCAACCTGAGCCAGTACCGGGGCGGGTCATTCAAGGCCTGGCTGCTGCGCATCGTCACCAACGCCTGCTACGATCAACTGCGCCACTTCCAGCGCCGGCCGGCCAGCTCGCTGGATGACATGGCGGTGGATCCAGAGCACATCGGCAAGCTGGTGGACCACGCCGAGGAGCCGGGCGCGCACGCGCTGCGCCAGGAGCTGGGCCAGATCATCCAGGCCGGCATCCAGCAGTTGCCGGCCGAGCAGCGCATGGTGCTGACCCTGTCCGACGTGGAGGGGCTGAGCTACGAAGAGATCGCCGCGGTGATGGACACCTCGCTGGGCACGGTCAAATCCCGCCTCAGCCGGGCGCGGGCCAAACTGCGCGATTTTCTGCTGGAGCAACAGGAACTTTTGCCCAGGCGCTACCGTCTAGATGCCGATGATTAAGATCAGATGAGAGAGTTGCAACCTTCTGCGTAGCCCTATGCCTATCCATTCCCCCCACACTGCCATCGACGATGAACTGCTCTCCGCCTTTCTGGACGGCCAGGTGACGCCGGATGAGCGTCGCCGGGTCGAGAGCGCCCTGGCCAACGACGCCGCGCAGGCCGGCGCGCTGGCCGGCCTGCGCTACACCAGGACGCTGCTGGCCGAGGCGCCGCGCCTGCCTGCGCCGCGCCCCTTCACCCTGAACGAGGCCATGCTGGGCCGGACGCGGCAGCGGCGCAGCGGCTGGCTGGCCTTTTTGCAGCCCGCGTATCTGCGGGGCGCGGCCGCGCTGGCCGCGGTGCTGCTGCTGGTGCTGGTTCTGGGCGACGTGAGAGTGCGCACCCAGGCGCTGCCCGGCCCGCAGACCGCGCAGGTGGAGCTGGGCGGGTTGGCGCCTGACCAGGGCGATCCCACCGCGATCATCGCCAAGGCGCCCGCGGACGCAGCCCAGGCCGCCGCCGGCTTCCTGGGCCTGCCGCCCGGGATGTTGCTGGCCGTGCAGATCGGCCTGGCTGTGCTGGTGGTGCTGCTGCTGGCGGGGGCCTGGCAGCTCAGCCGGGCGCCGTAGCCAACTCGCCGGCAGCGCGCCAGGCAGACGCTGCCAACGCCATGGATGACGATAACACCGCCGCCTCTCGACCTGAGAGGCGGCGGTGTGCGTTTGTCGACAAATCTGGCCAGCGTCTGCGGATTGTCCGGCTGTGGCGTGATGGGGTTGGGGCGGCCGTCCACGAATGGGGCCACGAATACACGAATGCCGCACGCCGTTCACTATGCCATTTCGTAACTGCTCAGCCGGTCGTTCAGAAACCGGGTTTTTCTCGTGCGGCATGGTTTTCGTCTTCGTAACGG
>JACSRL010000500.1 GCA_014879765.1 Anaerolinea sp.
CTCCGACCGAGCCAACTGATGCTCTGGCCGGTCTCCGACCGAGCCAACTGCTCTGGCCGGTCTCCGACCGAGCCAACTCACGATGTTATTTCTTGACAGTTTGAAGTGACAACTCGTAGGTCGCGCTGCCAGCGTGACACGCGGCGTTGAGCAGGCGTCACGCTGGTAGCGCGACCTACGAGCTACGATCGAAAAGCCATTATGACCACAAAACGCGATTACTACGAAGTGTTAGGCGTGGCCCGCAGCGCCAGCTCGGACGAGATCCGCAGCGCCTACCGCAAGCTGGCCCGCCAATATCACCCTGACGTCAACAAGGAGGCCGGCGCCGAGGCCAGCTTCAAGGAGATCAACGAGGCCTACGAGGTGCTCAGCAACGGCGAGAAGCGGGCGGCCTACGACCGCTTCGGCCACGCCGGCGCCCAGGGCAGCTACGGCGGCTTCTCCGGCGGCTTCGGCGACTTCGGTTCGATCTTCGAGGACCTGTTCGGCATGGGCGGGCAGACCCGCCAGAGCCAGCGCGGCCCCCGGCGCGGGGCTGACCTGCGCGTCGGCGTCACCCTGACCTTCGAGGAGGCGGTTTTCGGCGTCGACCGCGAGGTCGAGGTGAACCGGCTGGAAGGGTGTACGCACTGCTTCGGCAGCGGCGCGGAGCCGGGCACCAGCCCCCTGCGCTGTCCGCAGTGCAACGGCACGGGCGAGGTGCAGCGCCGCCAGCAAAGCATCTTCGGCGCCATCCTGACCAGCGCCACCTGCTCACGCTGCAACGGCACGGGCGAGGTGATCACCACCCCCTGTGTCGAGTGTCAGGGCCGCAAGCAGGTGCAGGCCACCCGCCGCCTGAACGTGGCCGTGCCGGCCGGCGTGGACGACGGCACGCAGATCCGCCTGGCCGGCGAGGGCAACCAGGGCCTGGCCGGCGGGCCGGCCGGCAACCTCTACGTGGCCCTGTCGGTCCAGCCGCACGCGGTCTTCCAGCGCCACGACAACGACATCATCATGGAGCTGCCCATCAACATCGCCCAGGCCGCGTTGGGCGCTGAGATCGAGGTGCCCACCCTGGACGGCGTCGAGACGCTGGCAGTCCCGCCGGGCACGCAGCATGGCAAGATTCTGCGTCTGAAAAACAAGGGGGTGCCCCATCTGCGCCGCAGCGAGCGCCGCGGCGATCAGTTGATCGCCATCAAGGTGGCTGTGCCCGTCCATCTCACCGCCAAACAGAAGAAGCTGCTGGAGGAGCTGGGCGAGACGCTGGGCACCCCCAAGTTGGGCGACGAGCGCGGCTTCTTCGACAAGCTGGCCGGCGCGTTCAGCGACGCCTTCAGCAACTGACCCGGCAGGAATCCGCCATGCAATGGACTGAAATCAGCGTTTTGTGCGACGGCGAGGCGGCCGAGGCTGTGGCCGAGCTCTTCAACCGTTTCAACAGCCGGCCGGGCGAGGCGCAAAGCGGCGCGGTGATCGAGGTCGGCGGCTTCGACGCCTACGGCGAGCTGAGCGCGCCGGTGGTCACGGTGCGCACCTACCTGCCGGCCGACGACACCCAGGGACGCAGCCAGATCGAGCAGGGCCTTTGGTTCCTGGGCCGGCTCTACCCGATCCCCGATCCGGTCATCCGCACCCTGGCCGAGGAGGACTGGGCCAACGCCTGGAAGCAGCACTACCAGCCGACGCGCGTCGGCCAGCGGCTGCTGATCGTCCCCTCCTGGCAGGCCGACAGCCTGGGCCCGGCCGCGTTGGACGAGGCCGGCCAGCCGCTGCTGCCGGTGATCCTGGATCCCGGCATGGCCTTCGGCACCGGGTTGCACCCCAGCACCCGGCTGTGCATGCGGGCGCTGGAGCGACACCTGCGGCCGGGCGAGCCGGTGCTGGACGTGGGCTGCGGATCGGGGGTGCTCTCCATCACCGCGGCGCGGCTGGGCGCCGGTGCGATCCTGGCCACCGACATCGACCCCATCGCGGTGGCCGCCACGGTGGAGAACTGCCAGCGCAACGGCGTGGATGCGTTGGTCAGCGCGCGCGCCGGTTCGTTGCCCGAGCGGGCCGAGCGGCCGGCCGGCTGGCCGGTGATCGTGGCCAACATCCTGGCTGACGTGATCGTGCAACTGCTGGTGGAGGGCATGGCCCGCCTGCTGGCCGGCGATGGCCGCCTGATCGTCAGCGGCATCATCGAGCCGCGCGCCGGCGACGTGGAAACCGCGCTGGCTCAGGCCGGGCTGGAGACCGTGGAGCGGCTGGTCGAGGGCGACTGGGTGGCGCTGGTGGCTGTGACTCGTGAAACGTGAAACGTGAAACGTGAAACGTGAAACGTGAAACGTGAAACGTGAAACGTGAAACGTGAA
>JACSRL010000794.1 GCA_014879765.1 Anaerolinea sp.
CTGCTCAGCCGGCGGGTGCGAACACGTTGATTTCGACACTTGCACCTGCGCTGCGCTTCGGCGCAAGTGCAGGTGTACGGCGGCCTACTCAATCAACGTGTTCGCACCCGCCGGCTGAGCAGTTACTGTCTGCGAGACAAAAACCCGGTTTCTAATGCCAGGCCTGAGCAGTTGCGTTTAACCTTCATCAGCCTGCTGATCCAGCACAGCCTGCAGCCGCTCCTCCAACAGAAACTGATCCTGCAAAGGAGGCAGGCCCAGCACCGCCTCGTCGGCCCGATCGGACTGGCCCGGCGCGCGGTTGGGATGATAGTGCAACAGCAGCGCTCGCCCCAGCCGCGGCGATGCCTCCAGCGCCGTCAGCCGGCGCAGGGCAACCGCACGCGGCCGGCGCAACGGCGTGCTCAGCGTCACCTGGTCATCGTCCAGCGTCACCTTGGACCAGCCGCGCGGCACAGAGATCAGGCTCATGGCCAGCACCAGCGCCAGCAGCAGCCATTTGTCGGCCGCCGGCGCCAGCAGCGCATCCACCAGAATCGCCAGCGCCAGCAGCACCGGCAGGCTGTAGAAGAACTGAAAGCCCGGCTGGACGCGAAAGACCACGCGGCTGGGACCGGTCTGGACGGAGTTGCCCTGCCCGTCGCTCATGTCAGTTGCTCCAGCCGGCGCTCGATGGCCTGGCGCACGACGCGCGTCTCGGCCGGCAGATAGACCGGCGGATTGGCCAGCGTCGCCTCCACCTCGGCCAGCGTGTCCTCGTGATAGCCGGTCTTGAAGGCGGTGAATTTCAACCCGTGCGCGGTGGAGATCACCACCACCCGGTCGTTGCGCTTGATCACACCCTGGCCGGCCAGCTTGAACAGCACCGCCAGCGCCACGCCGGTGTGCGGACAGCAGTACATGCCGGTGCGATCAGCCTGTGCGGCCGCGTTGGCCAGCTCGTGCTCCGTCGCCTGCTCCACCAGGCCGTCGAATTCCTGCACAGCCCGCACCGCCTTCTCGTAGCTGACCGGATCGCCGATCTGGATGGCCGAGGCCAGCGTGCTTTGCGCCTGAACCGCCACCTTCTCCCGAAAGCCCTCCCGAAAGCTGAGGTAGAAGGGGTTGGCCTTGGCCGCCTGGGCGGCCACCAGGCGCGGCAGCTTGCTGATGATCCCCAGATCCTTGAGCAGCCGCAGCCCCTTGGCCAGCGCGCTGATGTTGCCCAGATTGCCCACCGGGATGATGATCCAGTCGGGCACGGCCCAGTCGAACTGCTGCACGATCTCGATGCCCACCGTCTTCTGCCCCTCGATGCGCAGGCTGTTCATGCTGTTGGCCAGGTAGATGCTGTTGTCCTCGGTGATCTCCTGCACGATCCTCATGCAGCCGTCGAAGTCGGTATCCAGCGCCAGCACCAGCGCGCCGTTGGCGATGGGCTGGATCAACTGGGCCGCGCTGACCTTGCCGCGCGGCAGGAAGACGATGGTGGGGATGCCCGCGGCCGCGCCATAGGCCGCCAGCGCGGCCGAGGTGTCGCCGGTGCTGGCGCAGGCCACCGCCTTGACCGGGCTGGCGCCGCTGCGCATCATCTGGTTGACCACGCTGACCAGCACGGTCATGCCCAGGTCCTTGAAGGAGCCGGTGTGCGAATTGCCGCACATCTTGACCCACAGGTCCTCGACGCCGATCTGCTGGCCCAGGCGATGCGCCCAGAAGAGATTGCTGTTGCCCTCGAACATGGAGACAACGCTGTCGTCGTCGATGCCCGGCGCCACCCACTCCTTCTTGCCCCAGACGCCGCTGCCGTAGGGCCACTGCGAGCTGGCGGTGCGGGAATTGAGCAGTTGCATCCAGGCGGCCGGCCCGCGGCTGCGCAGCGCGTCCACGTCGTGCGCCACCTCCAGCAGGCCGCCGCAGGTGGGGCAGCGATAGATCACCTCCACCAGCGGCCAGCGGCCCTGACAGCCGCGCACACATTGAAACCAAGCAGAATATGCCATGCTTTGTCTACCCTCTCCGATGCAGCGTCATGCGCATGCCCTGCTTGGGTCGCAGGGTGATCAGCGGGTCCAGTGTGACCCGGTGGCCCAGCACCAGGCGGGCCTGCCAGCGTTGCGCCAGCGTGGCCAGCGCCAGGATCCCCTCGGTCCAGGCGAAGCCCTCGCCGATGCAGACCCGCGGCCCGGCGCCGAAGGGAAAATAGCTGAACTTGGGGCGGCGCGCCACAGCCTCCGGCGTCCAGCGGTTGGGATCGAAGCGCTCGAAGTCGAACCAATAGCGGGGGTCGCGGTGCATGATGTACTGGCTGAGGAAGACGGTCGCGCCAGGCTCAAGCACGTAGTCGCGCACCGGGTA
>JACSRL010000282.1 GCA_014879765.1 Anaerolinea sp.
GCAACTGGCTGACAACACAAAGGCCCCTCAGGGCCTGGCGGAACGCTCTCCCAGCGGCTGTGGCCGCTTGGTGCTGTCAGACGGCGAATTCCATTCGCTGGTCGCAACCAGCCAGGCCAGAATCGCCTCCAACACCCCCCCGGCCACCGCCAACGACTTCTCCGAGATGGTAAAACAATAGCGCCGCTCGGCACGCGCGTCCAGGTCGCCGATCTTCATGCCGGTGTGTACCAACACGCTGGGATGCACGATGCCGCGCAGCACGCCGCTGAACGGCGCTACAATTGGGACATCGTCGACGTGGGCGACGATCTGCCCCTCCCCGACCGCGGAACCGATGGGAACGCGGCCGTGGACGTGACCATTCACCGGCGCGCGCAGCACGCGTGTCGCCTGGCGGCCTGCCACCTCACCCGGAAGCCCACTGTCCGGCTCTGCCGGCCCCTGCCAGATCACCCGCCCCAGGTCGTGGCCGCGGTTGGTCTCGATCACCGCGTGACAGTCTTGCCCCGCGACGAAGCCCGGCCCCAGCGCCACCACCAGCGGCGCATCGTCCAGGGTCGTGCCGGTGTTCGCCTTGGCCATGATCGCGTCCACCATGACCGCGGGATGCAGCTCGGCCCGGCAGGCCGCGGCCGGATCGATCAACAGGGGGATGACGCCCGCAGCCAGCAGCCGGCGCGCCTGGGCGCCATCGGCCGCGCGCTGGGCAGTGATTCCCTCCACCGTGGCCTGGCCAGCGAACGCCGCCTCGGCAAAGCTGACCGTGCGGCGCACCACCAGCGGCCGCTCGATCTCGGTCATCACCACGGGGAAGCCACAGCGGTGCAGACGCCAGGCCACGCCGCTGGCCAGATCGCCGGCGCCGCGAATCAAAACAACATACGTGGTGAACATCACTGCTGGGTTTGCCGGAGACCTAGCTGCTGGCGGATCAACTCACACAGGCTATTCTTGATCTCGGCATGGCGCGGCACTGGCGCTTTCCGGCCATTCGTTGGGTTGATGTAGATGTCGTGCCTTTTGCCATGTCGTTCGAGTTGGCAGCCGGCCCGCGCAAGCTCGCGCAGAAATTCATGCCGCTTCACAGAACAATGCTCAGTTCTTTCGTGCTGACTGGCGCGGGCGGTCTGAAATGGGTCTGATCTTCCATCAGCAGTTCATACACCTCCTGGATGTTCTGTTCCAGCTCATCCAGGGTTTCACCCTGGCTGAACACGCCAGGAATTTCTCGCAAACGGCCAACGTACCATTCATCATCCATCCAATACTCAAGCGTAAACCGGGTTGTCATGATACACCTCAACGTTGCTGCCCCATTGCATTCAATCCTCGCCACACCCGTTCCGGCGTCAACGGAATCTCGTCGAACCAGACGCCGGTGGCGTCATGTACCGCGGCGACGATGGCCGCGGCCGTGGGGATGAAGGGCATCTCGGCCATGCCGCGCGCGCCCAGCGGGCCCTGCGGGTCGGGATATTCCAGAATCACCGGCTTGACCTGGGCCACGTCCACCACCGTGGGGATCAGGTAGGTGCTGAGCTGGTCGGTCAGCACGCGACCATCGCGCTGCACGAAGTTCTCGTGGATCGTCCAGCCCACCGCCTGCGCGACCGCGCCCTCGATCTGGCCCTCCACCTGCTGCGGGTTGATGGCTGTGCCCACGTCGTTGACCGAGACCACGCGCAGCACATGAACGTGACCGGTGTCGGGGTCCACCTCCACCTCGGCGGCCTGCGCGCAGTAGCCATAGGTGATGTTGGGGTCGCTTTCGCCGGTGTCGTGGTCGTAGGGGGTGGTGGCTCGCGGCACGTACTCGAAGTGGGCGATGGCGGGCCGCTCCTCGTCCTGCCACCTGGCCAGCGCGGCCTCAGCCGCGCCCTTGACCGCGTTGCCGGCCATGAAGGTCATGCGGCTGGCCGAGACGCTGCCGCTGTCGCCGGTCTCGGCCGTGTCCTGCACGATCAGCTCGATCTGCTGCGGCGCCAGGCCCAGCGTCTCAGCCGCTACCTGGGCGATGACCGTGTGCGCGCCCTGGCCGACCTCGGCCGCGGCGTGACGCACCACCGCCCGCTGGATCTCGCCCGCGCCGTACAGCTCCACCGTGGCGTGGCAGATATCGCGGAAGCCCAGGCTGAAGCCGACATTCTTGAAGCAGCAGGCCAGACCGACGCCGCGCAAAGGGGCGGGAGCGGAGGCGTCGAGGGAGGTGCGGAAATTGTCAATTGGCAATGGGCGATTGTCAATTGTCAATTCTTCCCTGAGGCGGCGCAGCACCGGGTCGATGGTGACGCCGGCCGGCAGGACGCTGCGGGTGGCCTGGATGGAGCC
>JACSRL010000795.1 GCA_014879765.1 Anaerolinea sp.
CCTTGTCACCTTGTCACCCTGTCACCCTGTCACCGGTCTCGCTCTCGCCCTGCTGCTGACCTTGCCCGCGCTGTGGCCGCTGCTGCGCGGCGGCTTCTTTGTCTCCGACGACGGGCTTTTTCACGTCTACCGCACGGCCGCGCTGGCCGAGGCGTGGGGGCAGGGGGTGCTCTGGCCGCGGCTCTTCCCCGACTTTGGCTTCGGCTATGGCCAGGCGGTGCTCAACTTCTATGCGCCGCTGAGCTATATCCCCGCCGCGCTGCTCAGCGTGCTGGGAATGAACCCGGCCACAGCGGTGCAGGTGGTGATCGGGCTGAGCATTCTGCTGGCGGCCGCGGCCGCCTATGGCTACGGCAACTTTCTCTTCGGGCCGGCCGGCGGCGTGCTGGCGGCCGTGGTCTACACCTACACCCCCTATCACCTGGCCGATGCCTACCTGCGCGGGGCTGTGCCGGAGCACATGGCCTTCATCTTCCCGCCGCTGATCCTCTGGGCGTTTACGGCCGCGTTCTGGCGGAGGCGAAGGTTGCCATCTTTCGGAAAAGATGGCAACCTTGTCTGGCCTCCCCTTCTCTGGGGCAGCCTGGCCTGGGCCGGGCTGGTTTTGACCCACAACCTGACTGCACTGCTGATGATGCCGGTGGCGCTGCTGCACCTGCTGGTCATGGCCGTGTGGACGGGGCGCTGGCGGCGACTGGGGAGCGCGGCCGGCGCGCTGCTTCTGGCTGCGGGGCTGAGCGCGTTTTTCTGGCTGCCGGCGCTGGTGGAAAGCCGCGCCGTGGGGCTGAGCGTGGGCGCGTCGGCCGGCTATGCCAACCACATGCTGACCGGGGCGACCTGGCTGCGCCGCTCCGTGGCCTTCTTCCTCAACCCGCCGGAGACGCTGGGGCCGGTATTTCCCTTGAGCTGGTTCGCGCTGGCGCTGGTGGCGGCAGGGACGATCGCGCTGCTGCGCGCGGCGCTAAGGTTGGCATCTTTCGGAAAAGATGCCAACCTTGTGGCGCCACCCCTGCCGCTGCTGGGCTTCCATTTGGCAGTGGCTGTGGGTGCGATGTTCATGACCACGGCCGCCAGCCTCTTCATCTGGCAGCCGCTGACGGCGATCCTGGGCCAGTTGCAGTATCCCTGGCGCTTCCTGCTGCTGGAGGCGGTGGGGCTGATGGGCGTGGCCGCGGCCCTGCCCAGTCTGCTGCCGCGGAGATCGCGCGTCGATCGGGTAGGCGTCTTCGCCGTACCGAGATCGGCCTGGATCGTGGCCGCGGTGACGCTGCTGGCCATGCTGGCCGCGCTGCCCGGACTGCACGTCGAGCCGCTGCCCGTCAGCCAGGCCGAGGCGCGGCTGCCCGACCGCATGTGGGCCGAGGATGCCGCGGCCGGCCAGGTGGGCGCGACCTGGACCGGCGAGTTCCTGCCGTTGACCGTGACCGAGCAGCGCTGGGCGCTGGGGCGCGGCCGCGAGGGCGCGACCGATGGCGCGGCGCTCCAGCCCGCGCCGGCGGTGACGCTGACCCGGCTGGGCTACGCCTTGTGGACGGCCCAGGTGGAGACGGCCACGGCCCTGCCGCTGCGCCTGCACCAGTTCTACCAGCCGGGCTGGCGCGCGACCATCGACGGCCAGCCGGCCGCGGTCTATCCCAGCGGCGAGCTGGGGCTGGCGACGGTGGACCTGCCGGCCGGGGCGCATGAAGTCACCATCGCCTTCGGCATGACACCCGCGCGCGTGGCCGGCCTGCTGCTCACCCTGCTGGCCGCGGCGCTCTGGATCGCGCTGGCCTTTGGCCGCGGCCGGAGCCACGCGTTGAAGGGGGCCGGCGTAGCGCTGGGCATCGTGGCCGCGGCGCTGGCGCTGAACAGCCTGGGGCTCGGCCAGCGCACCTGGACGCCGCAGCCGGTGCAGGCGACGCTGGAGGATGTGGCCGTGCTGCTGGCCGCAGACACCGCGGTGCGCCCCGACCTGAACGTGGCTGAGGTGACGCTCCACTGGCTGGCGCTGCGCGAGATGGGCCAGAACTACCGGGCCTTCGTCCACCTGCTGGGGCCGGACGGCGCGGTGCTCGCCCAGCACGACAGCGATCCGGTGGGCGGCTACACCCCCACCACCCGCTGGCGGCCGGGGGAGATCATCGCCGACCGGCACATCATTTCCCTGCCGAAGGGCCTGCCGGCCGGCGAGTACAGCCTGCGCGGCGGGCTCTACCAGGTGGAACCGCTGCGCAACCTGACGGTGAACCCGCCGGCGCCGGACAACCGGGTGGATGTGGGGACGCTGATCGTGCCGTAGCCGGCGTCTCCACCACGATCGAAAGGGCGTCCCGCCCG
>JACSRL010000275.1 GCA_014879765.1 Anaerolinea sp.
TCATCCCCATACCGCGCCGGGTTCTCCACGTGCCACTGCCAGGCGCTGGCGATGATCTCGGCCAGGTCGGGGTGCTGCGGCTGCCAGCCCAGCTCGGCCTGGATCTGGCCGCTGCCGGCGATGAGGATGGCCGGGTCGCCGGGGCGGCGGAGCTGGATCAGGGCCGGGATGGGGTGGCCGGTGACGCGCCGCGCGGTCTCGATCACCTCCAGCACCGAGTAGCCGGCGCCGTTGCCCAGATTGTAGCGCATGAAGGGGCGCTCGTCCAGACCGTGCAGCGCCAGCACGTGGGCCGAGGCCAGGTCTTCGATGTGGATGTAGTCGCGCACGCAGGAGCCGTCGGGCGTGGGATAGTCGTCGCCGAACACCGCGATGCTGGCGCGCTGGCCCAGCGCCACCTGCAACACCAGCGGGATCAGATGCGTCTCCGGCTGATGCGCCTCGCCGCGCGGGCCGGTCGCGCCGGCCGCGTTGAAGTAGCGCAGAATCGCCACGCGCAGGCCGTGGATGCGATGATACCACTCCAGCGCCTGTTCCACCATGCTCTTGGTCGCGCCGTAGACGCTGGCAGGGCCGATGGGGTCGCTCTCGACCAGCGGGCCATCCTTGCTGGCATAGACGCCGGCCGTGGAGGAGAAGACGAAGCGGGGCACGCCGTGGGCGATGGCCGCGTCCACCAGCGTCAGCGCGCCGGTGACATTGTTGCGGAAGAAGCGGCCCGGCTGGCGCATGGACTCGCCGGCCTCGATGAAGGCCGCGAAGTGCAGGATGGCGTCGAAAGGCTCGCCGCCCAGCACCGCATCCAGCCCGGCGCGGTCCAGCGTGTCGCCGCGCACGAAGCGGGCGGCCGCGGGCACGGCCGCCAGATGCCCGCTGGACAGGTTGTCGTAGACGGTGACGCGGTGTCCGGCCTCCAGCAACTGCTGCGCCACGGTGCTGCCGATGTAGCCCGCGCCGCCGGTGACGAGAATGTTCATGGCTACCTTTCTTAACTGTTCAGGTGCCGGGCACTTGCGCTTGACTTCGTAGCGTAGATTGGCTTCACGTGTCGCATTGCAAGCGTAGATGCTACGCGAAGTGCCCGGCACCTACGGCTGAATTGCTTTGTAGTGTACTTCGGACTGCTGGCGCAGCCGCGCGGCGGCCTGCTCGGCTGTCAGGTCGCGCTGCGGCTCGCCCAGCATCTCATAGCCGACCATGAATTTCTTGACGCTGGCCGAGCGCAGCAGCGGCGGGTAGAAGTGGGCGTGGAGCTGCCAGTGCTGGTAAGGTTGCCAACTTTCAGAAGAGTTGGCAACCTTGTCAGCGGCCCCCGTCGGCGCGCCGTGCCAGCCCATGCTGTAGGGGAAGGAGGTCTCGAAGAGATTGTCATAACGGGTCAGCAGGCGCTTGAGGATCTCGGCCAGCGCGTCGCGTTCGTCGTCGCGCAGGTCGGGCAGGCGCAGGACGTGACGCCGCGGCAGCAGCAGGATCTCGAAGGGCCACAGCGCCCAGTAGGGGACCAGGGCCAGCCAGTGATCGTTGGCGACGACGATGCGCGGGGAGAGTTGCCAACTTTCCGCCTGTTCCAGCTCCAACGCGGCGTAGTCCAGCAGCAGCGGCCGGCCGTGTTGCTGGAAATAGGCGCGCTGCTGGCGATCTTCCTTGGCCGGCTCGTGGGGCAGGGCGCTGCCGGCCCAGATCTGGCCGTGCGGGTGCGGGTTGGAGCAGCCCATGACCGCGCCCTTGTTCTCGAAGACCTGCACCCAGCGGTAGCGTTGGCCCAGCTCGGCCGTCTGCGCGGCCCAGAGATCCACCACGCCGCGGATGTCGGCCAGCGGCATCTCTGGCAGGGTCAGGTCGTGGCGCGGCGAGAAGCAGATCACCCGGCACTCGCCTGCTTCGCTCTCGGCCTGCAGCAGCGGATTTCCGCCCGCCGGCGCCGGCGGGGTATCGGGCAACAGCGCCGAGAAGTCGTTGGTGAAGACGAAGGTGCTGGTGTAGTCCGGGTTGCGCTTGCCGCCGGCCCGCTCGTTGCCGGCGCAGAGGTAGCAGGCAGGGTCGTGGGCCGGCCGCGTCTCCTGCGGCGGCCGCTCCACCTGCCCCTGCCAGGGCCGCTTGGTGCGGTGTGGCGACACCAGCACCCAGTCGCCCGTCAGCGCGTTGTAACGACGATGAGGATGTTCGGTGGGGTCGAATACGTCCATTGCTGATTCCATTGCTGATTTGTAACTATTCAGCCGCAGGTGCCGGGCACTTCGCGTAGCACCTACGCTTGCAATGCGACACGTGAAGCCAATCCACGCTACGAAGTCAAGCGCAAGTGCCCGGCACCTGA
>JACSRL010000350.1 GCA_014879765.1 Anaerolinea sp.
CCAAGGACCTGGCGCCGGTGGTGCCGGCCGCGCACTACGCCTGCGGCGGCGTGTGGGTCGATCGCTGGGGCCAGACCACGCTGCGCCAGCTTTACGCCATCGGCGAGGTCTCCTGCACCGGCCTGCACGGCGCCAACCGGCTGGCCAGCACCTCGCTGCTGGAGGGGCTGGTCTGGGGCAGCCGCGCCGCCCATCATATCCTGGCAACCATGCCGCCGGCTCTGGCCATCGACCCGGCCGACATCCCTCCCTGGCGCAGCGACGACCTGGATGACCCCGACCCGGCGCTGATCAGCCAGGACATGAGCTCCATCAAACACATCATGTGGAACTACGTGGGGCTGGCCCGCACCACCCGGCGGCTGGAGCGCGCCATCAGCGAGCTCTACCACCTGGAGACCGAGATCGAGAGCTTCTACCGCACCAGCCACCTGACCGATGGGCTGATCGGCCTGCGCAACGCCGTGCGCACCGCGATTCTAACCGCCAACGCCGCCTGGCAGAACAAGCGCAGCATGGGCGCGCATTTCAGAGAGTGAAGGTTCAGGTTGAGCTTTGGGAAATACTTTGTGGTGTCACGATGGTGACGCCGCCGCTCCACGCCCGTTTCGAACGATGACCAGCGCGCCGCCGATCAAAAGCAGTCACTCGATGGAAGGTGTCATGTGACAGCGGATCTTTCCAGGGAGTATTGTTCGTAGCGTCGTTCCTCTACCACGGCGCGCAGGCGCTGCACGGCCTGCCGGATCTCGTCAAAGGTGGTGTAGAGGGGGGTGATGCCCAGCCGGATGTTGTCGGGCGCGCGGAAATCGGGCAACACCTGCTGCTGCTCGATCAGCGCCCGGTTGATGCGCCAACCCTCTGGGTGGCCGATGGAGATGTGTGAGCCGCGGCGGGCCGCGTCGCGCGGGGAGTTGAGCTGGAAGCCCAGCGGCTGCAGCACGGCATCGACCAGCGCGATCAGGTATTCGCTCTGCTGCACCGACTTGGCCCGCAGGTGGTCCATGCCGGCCGCCAGCAGCAGATCGATCCCCGGCTCGATCGCGGCCAGCGCCAACACCGGCGGCGTGCCGGTCAACATGCGGCGCAGGCCAGCCGCGGGTTGATACTCCAGGCCGAAGTCGAAGGGCGCGGCCTGGCTGTACCAGCCAGAGATGGGGTTGCGCAGGCTGGCTTGCAGGTCACGGCGCACGTAGAGAAAGGCCGGCGCGCCCGGGCCGCCGTTGAGGTATTTGTAGCTGCAGCCCACGGCCAGGTCGGCATTGGCGCCATTGAGATCAACCGGCACGGCGCCGGCCGAGTGGCTCAGATCCCACAGCGTCAGCGCGCCAGCCCGGTGGGCCAGCGCCGTGACCGCGGCCATGTCGTAGGTGTAGGCGCTCTTGAAGGCGGTGTGCGACAGGCTGACCAGCGCGGTGTCGTCGTCGATAGCCGCGGCCAGCCCCTCCAGCGGGCCGTGGATGCCGTCGGGCGAGGAGACGATCTCCAGCCGATGACCTCCGCCCAGCAGTTCCACGATCCCCTGGAAAATGTACAGGTCTGAGGGGAAGTTCAGGTCGTCGGTGACGATCTTGCTTCGGCCGGGGCGGGCCTTGAGCGCGGCCACGGCCAGCTTGAACAGGTTGGTCGAGGTGGACTCGGCCACCACCACCTCGCCCGGCTGCGCACCCACCAGGCCGGCGATCTTGTCACCTATATGCTGCGCCAGCTCCAGCCAGCCCTCGCCCCAGCCGCGGATCAGCCGCTGACCCCACTGACGATCGACATAATCCTGAATCAGGACGCGGCTGCGCCGCGGCAATCGGCCCAGCGAGTTGCCGTCCAGATAGATCAATCCAGGGTCGTCGATGACGAACTCCTGGCGAAAACGGGCTAGTCTATCCTCGGCATCCAGGGCTTGCGCGTATTGCGGATCGAGGAGATATTTATTGCTGGTCGGCTTCATAGATCGTCTCACGGGATTCGGCGACAGACTGCGCAAAAAACGGATTACGGATTGGACGGTCTGTTAAAAGATCAATCGGTCGTCCGAGAATCTGTTCCAGCTCTGCAGCCAGCCCAAAGTAACGCTGCGCCACTCCTGGCTGATCGGGATCGGCGAACCGCACGATGAAATCGTAGTCACTGCGTAGATTGTTAAATGTGCCTTGGGTGGCTGAGCCAAATAAATCCAGTCGTTCCACCCGATAGGCCTGGCATAGTTCAGCTATTCTCTTGCGGCGATCACGTGTGATTGTGTTCATGGTTGGTAACTGCTCAGCCAGTCGTACAGAAACCGGGTTTTTCTCGTGCGGGCATGGTTTTCGTCTGCGCA
>JACSRL010000299.1 GCA_014879765.1 Anaerolinea sp.
CCCTGTCACCCCCTCACCCCCTCACCCTGTCACCCCTTCATCCCCTCACCTTGTCATCACATTTACTTTTTTCAACAAAGCTACGCTATGAACGACACGACGCACATAGTTGATCAGACTACAGCCGAGAGCTTGATCGGCGAGACTGTTTCGCAGGAGGCTGACGCGCGGCCGGCCGGTTGGCTGGATCGCTCGCTGGCCAGCCTGGCTACCTGGGACTGGGAGAAGATCGCCTGGGCCGGACTGCTGGCGCTGGCGCTGCTGATCCGGGTGGCTGCCCTGGACAACCGTTCGGCCAGCCACGACGAGGCGCAGCACGCCTGGTTTGCCTACAACCTGTTCAGCGGCAAGGGCTACGAGCACAGCCCCATCTACCACGGCCCCTTCATCTACCACGTCATGGCGCTCTTTTACCTGCTCTTTGGCGTGGGCGATGTGGCCGCGCGGCTGCCCACGGCGCTCTTTGGCCTTGGCATCGTCTGGGCCATGTGGCTGACGCGGCCCTGGCTGGGCAAGCGGGGCGCGTTCTTTGCCGGTCTGCTGATCGCCTTCTCCCCGGCCCTGCTGCACTATTCCCGCCACACCCGGCACGACATCTACGAGATCTTCTGGGCCGTGGTGATGCTGATCGCCATCTTCCGTTACTTGGACCTGGGGCGCGTGCGGGGCGAGCGCTGGACCTATGTGGCGGCCGCGGCGTTGAGTCTGGCCCTGGCCAGCAAGGAGGATGCCTTCATCCACGGCGCGGCCATCGGCGGCTTCTTGCTGCTGCTGGTGCTTTTCCGCTGGCTGGGCGCGCGGCTGGATCCCGCCATCCCGGAAGAGGTGCGCGAGCGGCCGCTGCACATCGCCCGGCGTGACTGGCTGGCGCTGATCGGCGGCAGCGCCATCGCCTTTATCGGCATGGTGATCTACCGCGCGCTGGGCCTGAGCGCATCGGCCGGCGCCACGTCCACTGTCCAGACGGCCGCGATTCTGGCCCTGATCCTGCTGCCGCCGGCCGCGGCCGCGGGCCTGGCCCTCTGGCACAGCATGCGCCGAAATGCGGCGACGGATGCGCCCGGCGACCTGAACGAGCTCAGGAGTCCGCAGGCGCCGGCGTTCAGCCCGGCCAGCGAGATGGTCATCCTGCTGGCCACCCTGATTCTGCCCTGGATCTCCCCTTTTCTGATCAAGGCGCTGGGCTATGACCCGCTGAACTACACCACCGGCATGATCCCCACCCTGTCGGTGCTGGCCGCGATGACCGGCCTGGCCGCGGTGATCGGTCTGCTGTGGGACCCGCGGCGCTGGCTGATCTCGGCCGGCATCTTCGTGGCGATCTTTGTGGTGCTCTTCACCGGCCTCTTCACCAACGGCCAGGGGCTGGCCACCGGCGTCATCGGCTCGCTGGGCTATTGGCTTTCGCAGCAGGAGGTGGCGCGCGGCAGCCAGCCCTGGTTCTACTATCTGCTGATCACGCCGCTCTACGAGTTCCTGCCGCTGCTGCTCTCCATCCCGGTGGTGCTGGCGGCCTTCTTGCAGCGCCGCCGCCTGATGGTGGCGCTGAGCCTGCTTTCGCTGGCGTTGCTGGCCGGCTGGCTGATCATGGCGCTGAACATCGCGGTCGACGCGCGCACCGGTATGGCCTACAAGGCGCTGGCCGGCGCGGCCATGGCCGTCATCCTCTTCACCTCGATCTGGGGCGGCCTCACCCGCCACCCGCGCAACAATCAGCTCTTCCTGGCCTTTCTGCCCTTCTTCATCCTCTTCAGTTGGGTGGCCTACACCATCGCCGGCGAAAAGATGCCCTGGCTGGTGGCCTCCATCACCCTGCCCATGTGCATCGCCGGCGGCTGGACCCTGGGCCGGCTGGTGGAGCGGGTGCAGTGGCGCAGCCTGGGCTGGCGGGCGCTGTGGATCGCGCTGACGGTGGTGATCCTGCTGGCCAGCCTGCTGGGCGTCGCCCGCAGCCAGCCCTTCCAGGGCCGGGAGCTGGGCCAGTTGAGCGAGACGGGCCAATGGCTGGCCGCGCTGCTGATGATGATCGGCGCGCTGGCCCTGCTGGTGTGGCTGCTCTGGCGCAGCGGCTGGCGCCAAGGGTTGCGGGTGGCCGGTCTGACGCTGATCGCCCTGCTGGCGGTCTGGACCGTGCGCACCACCTACCAGCTCAACTTCGTCAACCAGAACTACGTCACCGAGTATCTCTTCTATGCCCATGCCTCGCCGGACCCGCTGGCCGACATGCGCCAGATCGAGGCCATCAGCCGGCGCACGGTGGGGGACCGGCAGATCAAGGTGGCCTACGACGACGATTCCTCCTGGCCCTTCAACTGGTATCTGAGCGACTGGCCCAACACGGCCTATTTCGGCGCCAACCCCAGCCGCGAGGCCATCGCCGATGCGCCGGTGGTCATCATCGGCAGCAAGAACCTGGACAAGGCGCGGCCCTTCTTGCAGCGTGACTACATCGAATTCAACCGCCGCCTGATCTGGTGGCCCAACGAGGACTACAAGAACCTCAGTTGGGAGAAGATCAAACAGGGCCTTGCCGACCCGCAGAAGCGCCGCGAGTTTCTGGATGTGGTGCTGTGGCGGCGCTACACGACCCCTATGAACCAGTGGCCGCTGGTACACCGCTACAGCCTTTTCGTGCGCAACGACCTGGCCGCACAGCTCTGGGATTTCGGCGTGCAGCCGGCCGCCGTGACCGCGGTGCTTGATCCCTACGCGGCCGGCACGCTGGAGAACTGGAGCAGCCAGCAGCTCATCGGCAGCGGCCCCGGCGCCGATCCGGGCCAGCTCAACTTCCCGCGCAACGCGGCCATCGCGGCCGATGGCGCGGTCTACGTGGCCGACAGCGGCAATCATCGCATCCAGGTCTTCGCGCCCGATGGCGCGTTCCTGCGCCAATGGGGCAGCTCCTGCGAGCTCTACAGCGACGGGCTGCCCGGCTGCGTCGATCCCGACGGCGATGGCCCGCTGCAGGTGGGCGATGGCCAGATGCGCGAGCCGTGGGGCATCGCCATCGGCCCTGATGGCAACGTCTACGTGGCCGACACCTGGAACCACCGCGTGGTGGTCTTCGATTCGGAAGGCAACTTCCTGCGCAAGTGGGGCACGTTTGCCACCACCAACGGCGAGGCGGTCGGCAGCCCTGGCGGCTTCTGGGGCCCGCGCGCCATCGCCATCGACGCGGCCGGCAACGTCTACGTCACCGACACCGGCAACAAACGCATCCAGGTCTTCGACAGCCAGGGCGGCTTCCTGACCCAGTACGGCGGCGGCGGCGTGGCCGAGGGCCGCTTCGACGAGCCGGTGGGCCTGGCCATCAGCCCGCGGTCCGACGGCCAGCCGGGCGGCGTGCTCTACGTGGCCGACGCCTGGAACCGGCGCATCCAGAAGCTGGAGGCGGCCTTTGGCAGCGTGCTCAGCGGCTCCGGCGAAGAGGAGGCGTTGACCATCAGCTTCGTCCAGGAGTGGCCGGTGGAAGGCTGGAACAGCCAGAGCGTGGTCAACAAGCCCTACGTGGCCGTGGACAGCCAGGGCACGGTCTATGCCACCGACCCCGAAGGCTACCGTGTGGTGGCCTTCGACAACGGGGGTACCTTCAAGGCCGCCTTTGGCCTCTACGGCAGCGACGGGCAGAGCTTTGCCCTGCCCAACGGCATTGCGGTCGGGCCGGACGATCTGGTCTACGTGGCCGACGCCGACAACCATCGGGTGATGGTCTTCCCGGCGCTGAGGTGAGCAAGATGACCCATGATATCCTGATCCGCCGCGCCCGCCTGCGCGGCCAGGGCGACGATTTGTTTGACATAACCGTAAACCAGGGCCACATCGCGGCCATCGCACCGGCCGCAGCCGAGCCGGCCGCGGCCGGGACTGTGATCAACGCGGCCGGCGGACTGGTCACAGAATCTTTTGCCAACCCGCACCTGCACCTGTGCAAGGTCTACACGCTGGCCAGGATGGACGAGGCCGCGCTGCGCGACTATCACGGCCAGCAGATGGGCAAGGCCATGACCGCCATCGAGCTGGCCGCGGCGGTCAAGGAGCAATACGACGAGCAGTGGATCCTGGAGAACGTGCGCCAGGCGCTGCGCGAGGCCGCACACTACGGCAACACCCACATCCGCGCCTTCGCCGACGTGGACAACAAGGCGCGGCTGGAGGGGGTCAAGGCGCTGCTGCGGGCGCGCGAGGAGTTCCGCGGCGTGGTGGCGCTCCAGGTGGTGGCCTTTGCCCAGGATGGCATCGTGCGGGAGCCGGGCGCGGCCGAACTGCTGCGCGAGGCCATGCGTCTGGGCGCGGATGTGGTGGGGGGCATCCCCTGGATCGAGTACACCGACGCGGACACGGCCGAGCACGTGCGCACCGTCTTCGACATCGCCCAGGAGTTCGACGCCGATGTGTCCATGCTGGTGGACGACGCGGGCGATCCGGGGCTGCGCTCGTTGGAGCTGATGGCGGTGGAGGCGATGCGGCGCGGCTGGCAGGGCCGCGTGCTGGCCCATCACGCCCGCGCCATGGCGCTCTACCCTCAGCCCTACTTCCAGAAGGTGGCCGCGCTGCTCAAGCAGGCGCGCCTGGGGGTGGTCAGCGATCCCCACACCGGCCCGCTGCACGCGCGGGTGCAGGAGCTGCTGGCCGAGGGCGTGCTGGTCTGCCTGGGCCAGGATGACATCTCCGATGCCTACTACCCCTATGGCCGCAACAACATGCTGGAGGTGGCCTTTCTGGCCTCGCATCTGCTGTGGATGACCACCGCGGCCGGCATGGAAACGCTCTACGACATGGTCACCACCCGCGCCGCGGCCGCCATGGGGCTGCACGACTTCGCCCTGCGCCCCGGCGCGCCGGCCCACCTGGTGGTGCTGGACGCGCCCAACGTGCTGGAAGCCCTGCGCCATCACGCCGCGCCGGTGGCTGTGGTCAGTCATGGGCGGGTGGTGGATGGGCAACGAGGTTCCTGAACCTGGCGGTCTGGCAGGATAGCCAACCAATGGAGTAACACCCATGCTCACCCACATCCGCATCCGCAACTTCAAACGTTTCGCCGACGTCGAGTTCGAGCTGGGGCAGGCCGTTGTGCTGATCGGGCCGAACAACTCAGGCAAGACCACGGCTTTGCAGGCGTTGGCGCTGTGGGAGATCGGGCTGCGCCGTTGGAATGAGAAGTACGCTGGCAGGAGGTCGCCGGAGGAGCGGCCTGGCGTCACCATCAACCGACGCGACTTGAGCGCCATCCCCATCCCTGACGCCAATCTTCTGTGGCGCGACCTGCGGGTGCGCAATATCGCGGCACGTGGCGCTGGCCAGCAAAAAACCCAGAACATTCGCATCGAGGTGGTCGTCGATGGCGTCACTGAGGGGCGCGCCTGGTCGTGTGGGCTGGAATTCGACTACGCCAACGACGAGTCGTTCTACTGCCGGCCGCTGCGCCTCAGCGATGACGCCCCGCCCCAACGCATGCCTGTGCCGCCAGAGGCGGCAACGACGCGCGTTGCCTTCTTGCCGCCCATGTCAGGTCTGGCCGACCGCGAGTTCATCAAGCAGGCCGGCGAGATCGGCGTGTTGGTGGGCCAGGGGCAGACCGCGCAGGTGTTGCGCAACCTGTGTTATCAGGTCTACGGCGAACTGGGCGCGTTGACCCAGGAAATGGCGCACCTGCGGGAGGCGCGCGTGTCCTACGGCGAGCGCCAGCCGGAGTTCAGCGGCTCGCCGGAATGGCAGGAGCTGGCGCAGCACATCCGGCGCCTGTTCGGCGTGACCCTGCTGCCGCCGAAATATGTCAAAGAGCGCAGCGAGCTGACCATGGCCTACGTGGAGCCGGGCGGAACGACCCTCGATCTCTCCTCGGCCGGCCGCGGTTTGCACCAGACGCTCTTGCTGCTGGCCTATCTCTACGCCAACCCGCGCACCGTGCTGCTGTTGGATGAACCGGATGCCCATCTGGAGGTGCTGCGCCAGCGCCAGATCTACCAGTTGATCACCGAGGTGGCGCAGAAACAGGGATCGCAGATCGTCGCCGCCAGCCATTCGGAGATCGTGCTCAATGAAGCGGCCGGTCGCGACACGGTCATCGCCTTCGTCGGCGCGCCTCATCGCATGGATGATCGGGGCAGCCATGTGCTCAAGGCGTTGACTGCCATCGGGTTCGACCAGTACTACCAGGCTGAGCAGACCGGCTGGGCGTTGTATGTCGAGGGAAGCACCGATCTGGCTATCCTGCAGGCCCTGGCCGCCACGCTGGAGCATCCGGCCGCCCAGGCGCTGGAACGGCCGTTCGTGGTCTACGTGGGCTCCAACGTGCCACAAAAGGCCCGCGAACATTTCTACGGCCTGCGCGAGGGCAAGGCCGATTTCGTGGGTGTGGCGATCTTCGACCGCCTGGATCGCAAGCTGCAAGCAGGCCAGCCGCTGGTGGAGTTGATGTGGCAGCGGCGGGAGGTGGAGAACTACCTGTGCCAGCGCGAGGTGCTGCTGGCCTATGCCCGCCATGATCTGCCCGACGATCTGTTTGGTCTGACTGAGCGTACACGCCGCGAGCGGGCCATGGATGAGGCCATCGCGGAGGTGACCCAGGCGCTGGAGACGCTGGGCCGGCCCAGCCCCTGGTCTCCCGACATCAAAGCCAGCGATGATTTCCTGGACCCTGTTTTCGACCGCTACTTCCGCAAGCTGGGCCTGCCCAACCTGATGCGCAAGACAGACTATCACGTCCTCGCCAGCCTGATGCCGCGTGGACAGATCGACGTCGAAGTGATCGAAAAGCTGGACGCCATCGTGCAGGCATCCGAGCAGGCGCGGCCGAGAATGGCTTGATAGGCGCTCTCACGAAAAAAAGAAACACGATCCACGGGTAACTGCTCAGGCTCGGCATTAGAAACCGGGTTTTTGTCTTGCGGACCAAGGTCGTGGTGCCATGAAAGGCCGTTGCGCAGACGAAAACCATGCCTGCACGAGAAAAACCCGGTTTCTGTACAACTGGCTGAGCAGTTACATCCACGGTTATTATGCAGCCGGCGGGCCAAACGTTGGTTGAGTAGCCGTCTGCGGCGTATCGAAACCAACGTTTGGCTCGCCGGCGGTGCAGTTGCCACACTCAAATCAAAGACAACCCCCGCGATTCCGATCACGCATCACGCATCACGCATCACTCGTTACTCCCCACTCCCATGCGGCCAACCATCCAAGTCCTCACCCCCAACCAGATCGAACAGATTCTCGCCGACGCCAGGCGCATCCTGGCCGAGACCGGCATCGAGGTGCGCGGGGCGGCGCTGCGCCAGCGGCTGCTGGACGCCGGCCTGCCGCTGGACGCCAGCGGCCAGCGGGTGCTCTTTCCGCCCGATGTGGTGGCGCGCGCCCTGGCCAGCGCGCCGCGTGCGGTCACGCTCTATGACCGGGAGGGTCGGCCCCACGCCGAGCTGACCGGCGACCGGGTACATTTTGTGCCCGGCTCCAGCGGCCTCTACCTCTTCGACCAGCGCAGCGGCGCGCGACGGCTGGCGCAGACCGCGGATTTCGTGGACTATGTGCGGCTGGCCGGCGGGCTGGAGCACATCGCCTATCTGGCCACAGCCTTCTCCACGGTCGACGTGCCGCCGGAGATCGCCGATGCCTGGCGGCTCTACCTGGTGCTGACCCAGGCGCAGCGGCCGGTGGTCTCCGGCGCGTTCACCGAGCATGGCGTGCCCAGGATGGCCGAGATGCTGGCTCTCTTCCGCCGCGACCGGGCTGATCTGGCCCGCCGGCCGCTGGCCATCTTCACCGTCACCGCCGCCGGCAACTTCCGCTACAGCGAGGATTCCTGCCAGAACCTGCTGGACTGCGTGGCGTGGGGCATCCCCATCGAGATCGTGCCGGTGACGCTGATGGGGCTGGTGGCGCCGGTGACGGTGATGGGCGCGACGGTCTTTCACACGGTGGATGTGCTGGCCGGCGTGGTCATGGCGCAGGTGGTGCAGCCGGGCGCGCCCGTGATCTTCGGCGGCGCGCCGGCCGCGTTCCACATGCGTGAGAGCACCGCGCCCATGTCGGCCGTGGAAGCCATGCGGCTGGACCTGGCCTACGTGGCGGTGGCCAAACAGTTGGGGCTGCCCACGCAGAGCTACCTGGGCATGAGCGAGAACCGGGCGGTGGACGCGCAGGCAGGCGCGGAGAGCTTCGGCGGCGCGCTGCTGGCCGCGCTGGCCGGCATCAACTCGGTCTCCGGACCGGGGATGCTGGACTACACCATCGCCTTCAGCCTGCCCAAGCTGCTGCTGGATGACGAGCTGTGCGGCCAGGCGCTGCACCTGGCGCGGCCCTTCGACGTGGTGGACGATCTGCCGGCCGGCGGCCTGGTGGCCGAGCAACTGGCCGAGGGCAACCTGCTGACCGCGGCGCACACCCTGGCCCACTACCGCCGTGCGCTCTACACCCCCGGTCCCATCTGGGACCGGCAGGGGGAGGATAGCTGGGTCAAAGGGGGGCGCACCACGCTGATGCAGCGCGCGGCCGCGGAGGTCGAGCGTCGCCTGGCGTCCGTGCAGCCGGTGGAGACCGATCCGGCCATCGAGCGCGAGCTGCGCCGTCTGCTGCTGGCCGGCGTCGATCTGTCCGAGAGCGCGCTGCCCGCTGTTTCGCCCCCGCGTGCCGCGGCTCCGGCCAGGCCGCGCGGTCATCAACGGCGCAGGGCGTGACATCCACGCCTGTTTGTGGTATAAGTATCTGTAGTCAATGGTCTTAGGCGTGCTGTTGATCAGGCAATGTGAACTCGCCGGAATTGATGATCTGGTCGGCGAAATGGGAGTGCGACGCGATGGTTCTGACGATCGGTTTAGATGAGAAGACTTCCAATGAATTGCAGCAGATCGCCCGGGTTCGGTCGGTGGAGCCGGCCGTTCTGGCCCAACGCGCCATCCGTTCGTTCCTGCATGCAGAAGCCAAGCGTGTCATTCAGCAGGAGGCCGAAGCCTTTGAGCGTTTGCATCCAGAGCTCCTGGAAAGGATGCCTGGAGATTTTGTAGCCATTCATCAGGGTCAGCTTGTCGATCATGGTGCAGATCAACTGGCCCTATTCTTGCGCGTCGAAGCTACCTATGGCGGTCAACCTGTTCTGATCCGCCAGGTGCGTTCTGAAGTTGAGCAGACTATTACATGCCGACAGTTTTACGTATAGGCTCGTTTCGTTTTCATTTCTACTCGGATGAACGCAACGAGCCACCTCATATTCACGTGGCCACGCCCGATGGCGAATGTAAGTTCTGGCTGGATCCAGTTCGTCTTGCTCGTAACAAAAATGTGGCGCCCCATGTCGTGCGAAACATGGAACAACTGGTGTATGAACATCGTGATCTGTTTCTGAGAGCCTATTATGGACACCTTAATCAGTGATCAACTGGTTTCCTTGCTTGAACCGACTGCTATGCGCGTTTGGGTAGAGGACCGCTATATCTTTCTTGAACTTACCGATGGACGTGTGATTGGCTTTCCTGCCGACCGCTTCCGGATTCTCCGGTCGGCCAGCAGCCAACAGTTGCAGGAAGTAAGTCTGCGTCTCAATGGTTACGCCCTGCGGTGGGAGTCTTTGGACGAAGACATTACCGTTCCAGGTGTCGTCGCGGGACATTTTCAATTGCCGCTTCTTGAGCGCGACGCCGTCAGGGTTGCCGCTTGAATCGCCGCCGAAAGGAACAATGAAAGAAGACTATGCTCGAGAAATCTGTTAAACCTGTGGCGCTGATCATCCTCGACGGATGGGGCATCCGCGAGATGAAGGCGTATAACGCGGTGGCGCTGGGCGAGACGCCCAACTACGACCGCTGGAACCAGAGCCTGGAGCGCTGCGTGCTGGACGCCTCCGGCATGGCCGTGGGCCTGCCTGAGGGGCAGATGGGCAACTCTGAGGTGGGCCATCTCAACCTGGGCGCGGGCCGCATCATCTACCAGGACTTCACCCGCATCAACCTGGCCATCCAGGATGGCTCGCTGGCCAAAAACCAGGTGGTGGGCGCGGCCCTGGACCGGCTCAGATCAAACGGCGGCAAGCTGCACTTGATCGGCCTCTTCAGCGACGGCGGCGTACACAGCCACGTGAACCACCTGAACGCGCTGATCGACATCGCCAATGCGGCGGGCATCGCGCCGGTGCTGCACCTGATCACCGATGGCCGCGACACTCCGCCGGAGAACGGCGTCGAATATGCCCGCGCGCTGGAGGAGCGGCTGGCCAGCCGCCGGGCGGTGATCGCCTCGGTCAGCGGCCGCTACTACACCATGGATCGTGACCGCCGTTGGCAGCGCACGGTGCTGGGCTACAACGCCATCGCCCTGCACCAGGGCTACGAAGGGCGCAGCGCGACCACGGCCAGCGAGGCGCTGGCCCGCTCCTACGCCGAAGGAGTCACCGATGAGTTCGTGTGGCCGGTGGCCATCGACGTGGGCGGCGCCGATGTGCTGGTCGAGCCGGGCGACTGCCTGCTCTTCTTCAACTTCCGCGCCGACCGCGCCCGCCAGTTGGCCTATGCCTTTGCCTTCCCCGACTTCGACGGCTTCTCGCGGGAGTTCATCCCGGACCTGGACCTGCTGACCATGACGCAGTACGACGTGAAGCTGCCGGCGAAGATCATCTTCCCCGAGGAGGAGATCACCAACCCGTTGGCCGAGGTGCTGAGCAAGATCGGGCTGAACCAATTCCACGCCGCCGAGACCGAGAAGTATCCCCACGTGACCTACTTCTTCAACGGCGGCCGCGAGGCGGCCTTCGAGGGCGAGGCGCGGCATCTGGAGCCGTCGCCCAAGGTGGCCACCTACGACCTGCAGCCGGAGATGAGCGCCTACCCGCTGGCCGAGGCGGTGCTCAAGCGCATCCGCGACCACGACGACGCCTTCATTCTGCTGAACTTCGCCAATCCCGACATGGTGGGTCACACCGGCGTGCTGGAGGCGGCCATCAAGGCGGTGGAGACGGTGGACGAGTGCGCGGGCCGGGTGGTGGAGGCCATCGTGGCCAAGGGGGGCGTGGCCATCGTCACGGCTGACCACGGCAACTGCGAGCGCATGCGCGATCTGCTGACCGGCGAGCCGCACACCTATCACACCACCCAGCCGGTGGCCTGCTTCGTCATCGGCGACGGCTACTACGCCCTGCGCCCGCGCGGCATCCTGGCCGACGTCGCGCCCACGGTGCTGGATCTGCTGGGTCTGCCGCAGCCCCCGGAGATGACGGGGCAGAGCGTGATCGAAGGATACGTGGCGGAGGCCAGGTAGACCGGCAGAGATCGGTAGGTCGGTAACGCGAAACGCTCCAGTCAGATCCGTGATCTGGCTGGAGCGTTCGTTTTGGTTTGGTGGCCAGCTTATGCAGTCTCGAACTGAACCACGCGCAGCTTGTCAGGGGTTGTCCGACTGCTCAACCTTAGCATTTCAATGCCGACGACACGTCCATCTTTGTCAAAGTCTAGGATCACGCCGGGCTCAACCTCTTCAGATTCGATGATTTCGACTTCATCCAGACGTAGATATAAGGCGTCACTTTCGCGATCAATTCTAAGTCTCATATTTCTCTCCTTGCTCGTCGATCGAAGAAGACCGTAACGATCCGATTGGGCTGAACATTTGGGTTGAGTACCACATGCAGGATCAGTCCACCTCGCTCTTTGATTGCCTTGGTGTAATGCAGGTTTTGGTCCTCAAAACTCATCCGTTTGCGGTCAGGAGAACTTAGCGTTCGCCAAACCCATTCCTCGGGAATATGACGTTCGACCAGCACTTGTTTGGAGTGAGATGAAAATATGATCTCCGGCATATCGTCTTGTATTTCCGGGAAGGCTGCGCCTCTCAGAGTTTCACAACCTTCCAATGGGCGCATTCACTCGGGCCGGTCTTTACCCAGCACCCCAACAGGGGCTGATCGTGGTCCGTGTTTGCATCCACCAGGGGCAGTTTACCGGCGTGGCCACTGCTAAGGTATAGCTTTACGTCTTGAGGATCGTTGACACATCTATCTGATCAAGCAGGTATGGGTACAGCGTAGATGGCTTCCTCGCGCATGCACTCTGCCGAGAACGCGAACACGGCACGCAGCGCCTCTGGGGTGAGTGTAGGATAGCTTTCGAGGATCTGCCGTTGTGTCCAGCCAGTCGCGTACAGGCTCAAGATGAAATCAACTGCCAGGCGTGTCCCTTTGACCACGGGTTTGCCTTGCAGAATGCCGGGATCTGATTGAATGTAGTCTCGCCAGTTCATTCGTCTTTCCTGTGGAGTTCAACCTGAAATTGTCATGTCGATGACCTGTTAACCGTTTGTCAGTATACCTGATGTGACGACTCTCAGCAAAGTCCGATCGGTTGTCCTTGTGCAAGTTTATCAGCGCAAGTCCATCGACGCCGCGCGAACTAAGACCTGTACCGCCTCTACCGTGGTGTGGCCAGCGATCTGCGCGCCGGAGTAGGCGTGAGCCGCGACGCGGCCGCAGGACAGCGGCAACTGCGCCAGCAGCGCGCCGACGTTGGCCGGGCTGATGCCGCCGGCCAGCACCACCTCGATGCGGTTCTGCGCGGCCCGGATGGTCTGCGCCAGGCGGGCTGCGCCATCCAGCGCCGTGCCCTTGACGCCCCAGGGCACGCCGCTGGTCAGCACGCGGTCGAAACCCAGCTCGATCAGCGCCTGCAGGGTGGCGTCGGGCTCGGGCGTGGCGTCGAAGGCGCGGTGCATGGTGGTCTTCAGGCCATGCCGCTGCGCGGCAGCCAACAGCCGTTGGCTGGCGTCCAGGTCGATGCGCTGATCGCCGGCCTGCAATACGCCGAAGACCACGCCATCCGCGCCGGCCGCGGCTGCCATGTCGATCTGCGCCAACATCAGCGCCAGCTCGGCCGGCGTATAGCAGAAATCGCCGCCGCGCGGGCGGATCATGGCCATCAGGCCGGGGCGCTGGTGGAATGCCTGCCGCGCGGCGGTGAGACACGCCAGAGTGGGGGTCAGTCCGTCCAGGTGCATGTCGGCGCACAGCTCGACGGTGGCCGCGCCGCCCTGATAGGCGGCGCTGACGGCCTGGGTGGTGGCGTCGCTGTCAGACGCCTCGATGCAGATTTCGATGGGGATCATGGTGGCTGGTTCGGGGAGGAAGGAGGGGTGATGAAGGATGAAGGATGAAGGAGGAAGGATGAA
>JACSRL010000076.1 GCA_014879765.1 Anaerolinea sp.
AGGAACCTGGCATGGCTTCAACCGGCGACTTCCGAAGTCTGGGGTGTCAACTCACTTTGAACACACCCAATTCATCCGTTCTGCTCTTAGGAGGTCTCATGTCCAAAAACAGCCCTTGGTGGCTCGCTCTGATCCAGGGTCTGGTGGCCCTGGGCGCTGGCCTGTTTCTGCTCGTCGATCCCACCTCGGCCAGATTCCTGGTCGGCCTGTTGGCGGCGATCTATCTGTTGGTCACCGGACTCATCTACACGGTGCGCGGCATCATCGCGCGGCGCCCCGGCAAAAGCAGCCTGCTGCTGATCCGCGGCATCGTCGGCCTGATCTTCGGCGGCCTGCTGCTGGCGATGGCCTTTTTCAACATCGGCACCCTTGCCCTGGGTTACACCATCCTGGCCATCGGCCTGATCGTCTTCGGCGGCATGGGACTCTTCCACAGCGTGTTCCAGCGTGAGGGCAGACCCTTCGCCTGGGGGCCGGTCCTCGTCCACGCGGCGCTGCTGGCCTGGGGCCTGATCATCATCCTCTTCCCCAGCGTCAACCTGCCGGTCATCAGCGGCTGGATCCTGGTACTCATCGGTGTGGTGATCGTGGTCTACACCGTGCTGGGCCGCAAGGATCCCGCCAGCGAAGCCGTCTGATAAGGCGCATAGCCCGCTCAGATTGCCATAGGTCGCGATGATCTCAACCACACTGCTTGATCTGCTGCCGCTGGGGGTGATCCTGGTCGGCACCAGCCTGCTGGCTTTGCTGGCCATCGAGCTGGGCTTCCGCCTGGGCCGCGCCTGGCAGCATCGTACCCATATCAAAAAGGAAGGGCCGGTGGGCGCGATCGCGGCCGCGGTGCTCGGCCTGCTGGCCTTCCTGCTGGCCTTTCTGACCGGCATGGCCTTACAGCGTTTCGACAACCAACGCGCGCTGGTGGTTGACGAAGCCAATGCCATCAGCACCGCCTTTCTGTACGCCGGTTTCATCGATCAGCCGACGCGCACGGAAGCCCGGGTCTTGCTGCGCGAATATGTCGAACTTCGGCTGGCCGCGTTCGAAGGGACTGTGCAGCTTGGCCAGGCGCGGGCACGCTCAGAAGAGATCCAGTACGCGCTCTGGCGGCAGGCCGAGCCGCTGGCCCGGGCCGATAGCCAGTCCGCCACCCTGCCCCTCTATGTCGAGGCGCTAAACAATGTGATCAACGTCCATACCCAGCGGATCATGGCGGTGGTGAGCTCACGCCTGCCTGGCGACCTCTGGTTGGGCATCTACGTCGTTGCCATGCTCTCCATGGCGCTGGTAGGGATACAGACCAGCTACAGCGAACGCAGAAACTGGCTTACCCTGGTCGTGCTGGTGGTTGTGTTCTCGCTGGTGTTGGCGCTGATTGTCGACCTGGACCGGCCGACCGAGGGGGTTCTGGTCGTCAGCCAGCAGGCGCTGCAAGATCTGCAAGCGGAGATGCAGGCGGTGATGCCGTGAGCCTCCTCCTCGATCTCCTGCCGCTGATCCTGGCCGCGGCGTTGGTGCCGCTCTACCCCATCCTCTTGCTGCTGGTGCTGTTGGGCGAGGGTGGGCTGCGCACAGCCATCGCCTTCGTGGCCGGCCTGCTGGCTGTGCGCCTGGCGCAGGGCTGGCTGGAGCGCAACAACCGGCCGATCCTGATCGGCGTGTCGCTGGTCTTTGGCCTCTGGTTCCTGGCCAAAGGCGTGACCGGGTTGATGGGGTAAAACCATGCTGAGGGTTCTCTTCTCTGCCGGCCAGGCCAATCCGGTCCTCGACTGGATCGAACGGGCCGCGGTCTTCATCGAGGTGCTGGCGGTGGCCATCATCGTCAGCGCCATCCTGGTTGCGCTGCTGCGTTACCTGGTGGATCTTGTTCTGAACCGGGAGCGCGACCAGCTCTACCATAAGCTCAAGATCAGCCTGGGCAAGGCGCTGCTGTTGGGCCTGGAGGTGCTGGTGGCGGCCGACATCATCCACACCGTGGCGCTGGAGGCCACCATGGAGAGCGTGTTCGTGCTGGGCCTGCTGGTTCTCGTCCGCACCTTCCTGAGCTGGGCGCTGGTGGTGGAGATGGAGGGGCACTGGCCGTGGCAATCGCGGCATCCACTTCCCCTGCCCGCGGCCGTGGAGGCGGCGCAACCGGCTGATCCCCCCGGCCACTAGCTCATTTCAAACGGGTGTGTTTGGAATGAGTTGGTTAGCGTAGGTCGAGTAGGGCCAGGCGGCGGCTTTCGGCATCTGGGAGTCGGTTGCGTTCAAGTTGCTTGCGAGACAGACGCCGCCTGGCCCTACTCGACCTACGCTGGCCA
>JACSRL010000309.1 GCA_014879765.1 Anaerolinea sp.
GCAGCGCAGCCAACAGCCGCGGGCCGCGGGTCAGCAGCGAATCGGTCGATTCGGGGGTGGTGATGAGCAATGTTCGAACTTGACGGTGCTCCACGGGGTTCAATCTTCCTTGCTTCACAACAAGGCTTCAAGCTCGACAGTGCTCATGCGCGCCGGCACGAGCGCGAAGTGACTCCCTTTCTCCTCCGTCACCAGCGTGTAGCCTGACGAGCGCGCCACCGCGCATAGCACAATATCGAAGCGATGCGTCCGCCAGGTGTCCTCGGTCGCACCCTCCTGGCGCAGTTGCAGCCAGATCTCAGCCACTGTCTCGGCATGTTCGGCCACCAAGGGCAGCAGCTCAAAGCGGGCATCGGCGATGAACTGACGCACCACGTCAATGGCGAAGCTGCCGCCGTAGTGCTCGGCGATTTGCCTGATCCGTTCGGCATGCACCAGCGTGGGGATGTAGACCTTCACATCGCCTGCCGCAATGCGCGCTGACAAGCGCCGGCACAGGTCGCGATTCCACAACACGTTGGTGTCGAGGATCAACGCCGTGGGCTTCATGATGCGCCGTTGTTCGCGACCAGTGGCTGCAGCTCACGGGCGATTTCCTCAGCCCGGCGCAGCTCCCAGTGGCCGGCTTCGTTGCGCACAAAGACGACCATGTCCCCGCGTCGCAGATCGAGGTCGGCGATCAGGCGGTCATACAACTGAACTTGATTCAGCGAATTGACCCGCGCACCGGTCTCCGGCCCCAAAGGCGCGACAGCGAAATGAGCGCTCCAGTCTTGCGAAGTGGTTCGCTTGACCTGGGTGTGGCCGCTTTCGTCGAGGGTCACGTCGTAGAAGTTCTCGCTGAACTCGAAATAAGGCGAATGGGTAGAGATGAATATCTGCTTGAGGCCGATCGCCGGGTCGCGCATCAGCAAGCGCAGGGCGATCATCAGATCCTGCTGCCATTGAGGCGACAGATTCATCTCCGGTTCCTCCAGGGCCACGATGGGGAAATCGTTGAGGAAGACCTGGCCCAAGACCAGCAGCAGTTGCCGCGCTCCCGACCCAAGATTGTCGAGGGGCAGACGCCCCTGGGGCCGTATAAAGCCGATATCGATCTGATCGGTCGCCTGATCCAACGCCACATCCAGCTCGCCCAGCAGGAACGGCGGTTCAGCCAACACGGATTTGATGGCAGCGAAACGCTTCTTCTGCTGAAGGTCGGCGCTCAGATAGGCGTAGAACAGCGCTTTCTTGAGATTGCCATGGTGGATCGCCCCGGTGAGCGCCTCGCGGTTGCGCGCTTCAGCCTGAAAACGCCGTTCGGCTGCAATCACATGGATAGACGGAACGATCGCTGCCAAATCCTTCGGATGTAGACCAACCTCACTCCCATCTTCCCACCAGGCTACGCTGCTTGTGGAAACCCGGTCGCCTTGCAGTTCGATCTTGACCTGGCTGGTCAATTGCACAGTTCCCCGGTCCAGATACTTCATGCGTGCGCCAACCACGTCCGCAATGCGTCGCTCAAGACGATCACGAGGTAGCTCGCTGCTATCAATGACCAGACCGACTTCCACACTCAATTCAGCGGTTCCGCCAAGGCTGAACAGATATGCGCCAAAATCACGCATGAATTCATCGACAGGCTGCGCCGATCTGGGCGACGCAGAAACGGCCAGAAATCGTTGCCAAAGACAAAGCGCCTCGAAAATGTTGGACTTGCCCACATCGTTCAGACCAAAGAAGACGTTGATGTCCGACAAGCTATCGACACCGATGTCCGCGATGTTCTTGAAGCCTTGGATCCTAAACCGAGTGAGTCGCATCGGATCTTACCTCCTGCGTAATTAGCGCATCTGCTGCCGCAGCTCATCCAGCAGCGCGGTCACTTCGTAGTCGGGGTAGAGATAGAGCAGGTCGAACAGCTCCACCGTCAGCCGCACGACGCCGCGGATGCTGAGGCGGCCGTTGCGCATGCCCAGCGCCAGATGCTCGGCCGCGGCCCGGCGCACCTGGCGCTGCCGCTCGTCCACGGCGTAGCCGTAGGCCTGGCTGTGGTAGCCCATCACCGTCTGCATGAACTGGCCGATCTCCTGGGCCGAGTGGTGTGGCTCCAGGGTGAGCACGTGGCCGTCGTCCAGCCAGCTCTCCAGCGGCAGCCGGTTCTCGCTGCGGGTGACGGTGAAGAGGAAGAAGAGCGACTGGCGATCCTCGTAGGCCGGCGGGTAGTCGCGCCAGCGGTGCTGCGGCAGCATGGCCGGCGTGATGCGCGTCTGCCGCTCCTGCAAGGCGGCGTAGATCACCGCGCTGAAGAACTCGTCGGCCCTGGGGCGCTGATAGGGGGCCAGCAGCGAGTAGCTCTCAGCCTCGTCGATCAGCACGCTCAGCCCGCTGTAGCCGGCCAGCCGGGCCAGCACGCTGACGCCGCTGAGCAGATAGGCCATCTGCCGGCCGTTGTGGCCCACGGTGTAGATGCTGGGAAACTTGACCCCGCGCGGCGCGGCCTTGGCCAAGGCCGGGGTGCGCCGGCCGCCCATCAGCCACTCGCGCCAGGCCTTGCGCTGCCGCGAGGAGGAGGTGCTCTGGATGGCGTAGAGTCCCACGTCCAGCGGGTCGTTTTGCAGCGGGGTGGCCGTCCAGAGCTGCTCGCGCCAGCGGGGCGCGGCCAGCGCCTTCTCCACCAGCGGCTCGATGCCGCGCTCGTCGCTGTCCGGGTAGCGCAGGCCGTGCAGCAGGCTGCTGTAGATCGCCACGCCGCGGTGGGCCGGCGTCTCGCCCAGGTCCAGGCTGGTGACGGCTGTCAGGAAATTGCGCTCCAGCGCCTCGCGCGCGGCCAGCTCCACCAGGTGAGTCTTGCCGAAGCCGTACTCGCCGATCACCGCCCGCACCGCGCCCCCCTCGCTGTGCGCCGCGGCCAGGCCGGAAGCCAGGCTGGCCCGCTCGCTCTCCAGGCCGATGGTCAGCGCCTTGATGTGCTGCGCGGGGGCCACGCCGACCCGCAGCGCCTCCAGCAGTTGGCGCGCCCCATATTGGTCAGGCGGCATCGGCTGTGTGTCCAGCGCCGGCAGCGGCGCGGCCGGCGTCAAGCGCACCTCGCCCTGGCCCACGAACTCCTGGCGCGGCCGGCGGAAGCGCAGCCCGCCGTCGAAGCGCACCAGCCACTCGCTGCCGTTGCGGTACAGCGCAACAATCACCCCGCGCCCAAACTGCGGATGCTCGACCGTGTCGCCGATGCGTTTGGAATTAACCATTCACCAATTCACCATTCACCAATTGACAATTGACAATTGACAATTGACAATTGACAATTGCCAATTGCCAATTGCCAATTGACCATTAATACGGCGGCGTCTCGCCGCCGCTCAGATCATCCACCTGCCCGCGGATGATGGCGATGGCCTCTACCTCGGCCAGCACATGCTCGCCGGCCGCGTGCTGGCGAGCCAGCTCGCTGACAAAGGCCTTGACGAAGAGCCGGCGGTGGCTGATGTCCAGGAAGACATCGCGCGCCACGTTGGCCAGGATCGCGGCGTTGGCATACTGCACCTTGTGATCCAACTGCGCGCCAAAGGCCAGCTCGTAGATCGGGATCAGCTTCTCGCCGATGGCCAGCAGCAGGTCAGCCTCGGCCAGGTCCAGGTGATCCAGGCTGATCTGCGGGCTGAAATGGTTGATGCGGCTGAAGCGGCCGGGGGTGCGGATGCGCTGCTGCAAGGCCGGGTAGCGCGGCACGACATCGTTGATGAACTGGGGCGGCACGGCGTAGACGAACATCGCGCCCGGCATCTCATCGCGGCAGCGGTCGATCACCTCGCGCAGGTTGTCGGTGGCCAGCTTCTCCGCCTTGCCGCCGATGCTGGCCATGCGGTCCACCTCGTCGAAGAGCAGGATCAGCCCGCTGTAGGAGAGGGCGCGGATCACCTGGGCCAGCGAGCGCAACATGCGGAAGGCATTGGACTTGCCGATCTTGCCGGCCACCCCCAGCTCGCGCAGCACCTGGGTATCGGCTGGCGTGGTGGCCACGCCCATCAGCCAGCGGGTCAGGCTCTCCAGCCGCTCCTCCTGGTCGCGGATCAGCGCCTCGAAATAGGCCAGCACCGCGTTCTTGTAGGCCAGGCTGTCCACCGTGGCCAGCTCCAGGGTGTCCACCAGGGCGCGGTAGTTGGGATGGCCGGCCGTCTCCAGGCTCAGCGGGCCGCCCACCACCCGCTGCAACGTGCCCTCCAGAAAGCGCGGCAGGCCATATTCGTCGGTCGCGCTTTCGTCGGTTTCATGCCAGATCAGGTTGCGCGCCACGGCCGCGTAGACCGCGCGCTGATCGTTGTAGGGGGTCTCCACCGGGCTGAGGTCCACCTTGCTGACCGCAAAGCCCCGCTCCCAGGCCAGGTCGCGCAGGCAGTAGAGGAAGTGCGACTTGCCGCTGCCGTAGTCGCCGATGACCATCTTGTAGGCCGCGCCGCCATCTTGCAGGTAGGAGGAGAAATAAAACTGATCCAGCGCATCCAGCAGCGACTGGTTGCCGGCGTTGAAATACTGCACGCCCTTGACCGGCGGCGTGCCGCTGCTGCCCAGCACCTCGACGATCTGGCGGGCCAGGGAGGGGGTTAGTGGCATGGGTTACTCCGTCGCAAAGGTCAGATCCGAGTAATACTCGCCGTCCAGCGCGCTCTGCGGCAGCCAGATGCTGCGCATCAGGTTGTCGGCCTGGCTCTTGGTGGCCACGCCCAGGCGCAGATACTGGATCTTGCCCTCGGCCTCGACGGTGGGCGCGGCCTGGGCCAACACCAGATCGCGCACGAAATGGGCCCGCTCATAGTCCTTGAAGGTGCTGCGCGCCGGGCTGTTCCAGAAGCGGGCCGACTGGCGATTGAGCGTCACCTGGCTGTAGATCTCGACGATGTTGATGCGCTTGCCGGCCGGCGCCTTCTGGCGTTTGGTCAGTTGATCCTGCCAGGCCCGATAGATCTCAGCCACAAAGGCGGGCGTGTCGATGGTGCGCTGGATGACCGCCTTCTGCTGCTGGTCGTAGGCCTTGACCAGCGCGTCCAGCGACAGCGGCAGTGGCTTGGTCAGCGCCTCGCGGCCGTAGAACCACTGCGCCTTGCGCGCGCCCATGTCGATCTGCAAAGCCAGCGAATCGACCACCAGCGTGGGGGGCCGGCCCTGCACCTCCTGGCCGCGGCGCTGGAAGACCTGCTTCAGATCGCGGGCAAACTCGAAGGCCAGGCTGTTCAGCCCCTCCTGCGTCTGCTCGGCGAAAGCTGCCGTCGCGCCGGTCAGCGCCGGATCGTCCAGCGCGGCCGCGGCCTCTTGCAATTTGCCCAGGTGCTTGTGCATGGCGATGGCGTCCAGCGTCTCCTCGCTGGCCAGCGCAGTCGCCCGCTTGAGCGCCGCCACGGCGCTGTGCAGGGCGTGGTACTGCGGCTCCAGAGCCGCCTGGGCAGTCTGAAGCTGGGAAAGAAGGACGGAATTCATATAACGACTCACCTCGTGCAGGGGATGGTCTCAGAGAAAAGCGCAAACAAGGCGCCGGGTGCAGCAATCATTATAGCCACCGCCTGGGTTATTGCCAAGTAAAACGGCGGCGGACGGGGAGCTCATCCGCGCCCAGGTCGGCGCACAGTTGCCGAAATGCAGACCGCGCACCCCGCCAGGCCAGGTCGTCCAGCGTCTCGGCCAGCGGCACATCGCGGCGCAGGGTGGTCAGGCGGCGGTAGAGCAGCGCATCCTCGCGCTGGGCCGCCAGCGCCGCGGCCAGGCGGCGGGCGCGGCCGGCCGGCAGCGGCCACTGGCTCACGTCGTCCGCAATGGCCTCGATGCGGCCGAACTGCGCCAGCACCGCCGCGGCCGATTTAGCGCCCCAGCCAGGGATGCCGGGGATGCCGTCGGCCGCGTCGCCCACCAGCGCCAACCAGTCAGGAATCGAGGCGGGCGGCACGCCGTATTTGGCCAGCACTGCGGCCTCGTCGTAGACGATCTCCCGGCGACGATCCCAACAGACGACGCGGCTGCCCGTGACCAGTTGCGCCAGGTCCTTGTCGGGCGAGCAGACGATGATCTGCGCCACGGCCGGCTCGTCGCGCCAGCGCTCGGCGGCCGTGGCCAGGGCGTCGTCGGCCTCGAACTCGACCATGGGCCAGACGACGATCCCCAGCGCGGCCACGGCCTCTTCGGCCAGATCGAACTGACCGAGGAGACGGGGATCGATCCCTTCGCCCGTTTTGTAGCCGGCGAAGAGATCATTGCGAAAGGATTCGACCACGTGGTCGAAGGCGCAGGCCAGATGCGTCACGGCCGGATCCGCCAGCAGCGCGATCAGGCTGCGCAGCAAGCCCACCGTCGCGCCGACCTCACGGCCATCGGGCGCGGTCTTGGGGGGCGGGCCATAGAAGCCGCGGAACAGTTCGTAGGTGCCGTCGATCAGGTGGATGTTCATGGGCGGGACTGGTGAGAAATCTGCGTGATGCGTGATGCGTGAGTTTTTTACGGCCAGTCTTGTGTTTCACGGTGCCGGCTGTCGGGGGGAGGCCGTTGGGTCAGGGTGCATGGGCGGGGAACCAGCGGGCGGCCAGCTCGCGTTGGGCGAGCTCGATAAAAGCGGCTGCGCCGGTCGCGGGGCCGAGCAGAAAGAGGTGGCCGGGGCAGGCGCAGTCGGAGGAGCCAAAGCCGCGCATGGTGGCCTGGGCGCGACTGCTGACCCAGGCGGCCCAGGCGCATTCCAGCCGCTGCGGATCCTCCCGCGCCAGCGCGCCCAGCAGATCGGCATGGGGCAACAGGTAGTCGATGTGCCAGTGGGGCCGGCCCGCGCCGGAGGCATAGCGGCGCAGTCGGGCTGCCAGCCCACCCGGCCCCAGCGCGCTGCCGGCATAGCAGTAGAGGCCGGGGTCGAAGGCAACCTGCCGCCAGCGACCGATCTGCGTCTCGAGGCTTGTGGACAGGTTCAACAGCAGCAGATAGGCGCCAGGTCGGGCGGGAGGCGCACTGGCTGCTGGCCCGCTGCCCTGGCCGAACAGGGGGCTGCTGGCGGCAACTGGCAAAGCTGGCTTCATGTGAATTCTCAACAGGGCAAGGGCTGCGGAACTGAGCGGTCTGAGCTGTGGTGACATTATACGTTGCTTGGCGGCTGGGCACAAGCGTCGATCGACCACGCGGCCAAATCAAACGGGTGTGTTTGGATCTGGTTGAACGGCATAGTAGGCCAGCGCAGGTCGAGTAGGGCCAGGCGGCATCTGCCTCATAAGCAACTTGAACGCAATCAACTCCTGGGTGCCGAAAGCTGCCGTCTGGCCCGTATCGAGACCGGAGCGGGTCTACCGCGCGACTCGCTCCGGTCTCGACACTTACGCCGCACGCACGTGTAGGTGTACGCTGGAATTGGCTGTCCTTATGTGACGCGCGTTACCTCAACCCGCTACTCGACCTACGCTAACCAACCCGTTTCAAACACACCCAAATCAAACAAATCAACACCGTCCGAAACTTGACACGAAACGCACAAAGCATAGAATATAAACAGTTGCTCATATATTTTTAGGAACGTTGCATGTCTGACAGAATCACCATCTGCACCGACGACCATGCCAGCGATGCGCTGGCGCTGGCGGCCCAGGCGCATCTGCTGGACGGCATCCGCGCCACGCGGGTGGCCGATCTCTTCAAGGCGCTGGCGGACCCGACCCGCATTCGCATCATCAGCCTGCTGGCGCACACCGAGCTGTGCGTCGGCGATCTGTGCCTGACCCTGGGCATGAGCCAGCCGGCCATCTCGCATCAACTGCGCATCCTGCGCAACCTGGCCATCGTCTCGGCGCGCAAGCAGGGGCAGCATGTCTTCTACACGCTGACCGATCAGCACATCCACGATCTCTATTGCCAGGGCCTGGCGCACATCGAACATGAATGACAGCCGGCCAGAAACCGGGTTTTTCCGAAAAAACCCGGTTTCTCTCAGCCGGCTTCATCGAACATGAGTGACAGCCGGCCAGAAACCGGGTTTTTCCGAAAAAACCCGGTTTCTCTCAGCCGGTTCTCTCGACCCAACGCCATGAACACCACTCAAATTGACCTTGAACTGCTGCTGCCGGCCATGGATGCCGGCGATGACTGCGTGCAGATGCTCACTGAGCGCCTGATGGCAACGCGCGGCGTCGACAAGGCGCACATCACGCACGAGAATGGAACGGCCCGCCTCTGTCTGCACTTCGACCCTAACCTGGTCTCGTTGCAGAAGATCCAGCGCCTGGCCCGGCGCGCCGGCGCCGAGATCACCGCCCGCTACCGCCATGAGGCGCTGCCGGTGCTGGGCATGGATGCCGCCGACGCGGCCGCGGGCCTGACTGAGGTGCTGGCCGGCCTGGACGGCATGATCCACGCCCAGGTCAACTACGCGGCCGGGCTGGCCTTCGTCGCCTATGACAGCCAGCTTCTGGCCGCGGCGGACATCGCCAGGGCCATCCACGGCATGGGCTACAGCGTCGGCGAGCGGGGAACGGACAAGCCAGCTGGCGACGAATGCTGTGCCCATTCGGACGCGCCCGCTTTTCTGCCCCACTGGCTGCAAGAGCGGTGGACCTATCTGCTGGTGGGGTTGGCCGGGCTCTTTCTGCTGATTGGCTGGGCCGGCGGCAGCTTCTTTGGCATGTCCCCTCAACTGGCCACCCTCTTCTTCGTGCTCTCCTATCTGGCCGGCGGCTACGACATCGCCACCCACGCGGTGCCCGGCCTGCTCAGGGGCAAGCTGGACACCGACGTGTTGATGCTGGCCGCGGCGCTGGGCGCGGCCATTCTGGGCCACTGGGCCGAGGGCGCGTTTCTGCTCTTTCTCTTCGCCCTGGGCCATGCCGGCGAGCACTACGCCCTGGACCATGCCCGCAACGCGGTGCAGGCGCTGGGCGAGCTGATGCCCAAGACCGCGCAGGTCAAACGACAAGGGGAGATCAAGTCGATCCCTGTGGAGCAGGTGCAGATCGGCGACGTGGTGGTGGTGCGCCCCGGCGACCGCATCCCGGTGGATGGCAGGGTGCTGAGCGGCGCGAGCGGCGTCGACCAGAGCCCGATCACCGGCGAGAGCCGGCCGGCGCTCAAGGTGGCCGGAGACGAGGTGTTCGCGGGCAGCATCAACCAGGACGCCGCGCTGGAGGTGGAGGTCACCCGGCTGGCCAAGGACAACACGCTGAGCCGGGTGATGCAGATGGTGGCCGAGGCGCAGAGCCAGCAAAGCCCCACCCAGCGCTACGCCGAACGCTTCACCTCCCGCCTGGTGCCGACCATTCTCCTCCTCACCCTGTTGACGATCGTCGTCCCGCCGCTGTTGGGCTGGATGTCGTTGAGCGACAGCTTCTACCGGGGCATGTTGCTTCTGGTGGCTGCCTCACCCTGCGCGCTGGCCCTGGGCACGCCGGCCGCGGTGCTGGCCGGCATCGGCCAGGCCGCGCGCAATGGCGTGCTCATCAAGGGGGGTGTGCATCTGGAGAACCTGGGCGCCATCCGGGCCATGGCCTTCGACAAGACGGGCACCCTGACCGAGGGCCGCTTCGAGCTCACCGACGTGCTGGCGCTGAACGGCGTCAGCGAAAGCGCCCTGCTGCAGGTCGCCGCGGCCGTGGAGCAGCAATCCAGCCACCCGCTGGCCCAGGCCGTGGTGCGCCACGCCCAGGCGCTGAACCTGCCCCTGCCCGCGGCCAACGGCCTGGAGAATGTCAGCGGGCTGGGGGTACACAGCCAGGTGGATGGGCTGCCGGTCTCCATCGGCTCGCGCAAGCTGTTCGAGACGGGCCTCGATGCGCCGCCGCCCGCGGTGCTGCGCGCCGTGGAGGAGCTGGAGCGCAACGCCAGGACCACCATGATCGTCCGCCAAAACGGCCAATACATCGGCGTGCTGGGGCTGGCCGACCGGCCGCGGGCAGGGGTCCAGGAGAACTTGCAGCGTCTGCTGGCCCTGGGCGTCGAGCATCTGATCATGCTCACCGGCGACAATGGGGAGGTGGCCCAGCGCATCGCCGGGGAGGTGGGCATCACCGACGTGCGCGCCGGCTTGCTGCCCGAACACAAGCTGGATCTCATCGCGACCCTGAAAACCGAGTTCGGCAAAGTGGCCATGACCGGCGATGGGGTCAACGATGCGCCGGCCCTGGCGGCCGCCACGGTGGGCATCGCCATGGGCGGGGCCGGCACTGCCGTCGCGCTGGAGACGGCCGACGTCGCCCTGATGGCCGATGATCTGAGCAAGCTGCCCTTCGCGGTCGGCCTGAGCCAGGCCAGCCGGCGCATCATCGTGCAAAATCTGGCCCTCGCGCTGGGGGTCATCCTCCTGCTGGTGTTCACCTCCGTGCTGGGCCTGGTGCAGCTCACCGGGGCTGTGATCCTGCACGAGGGGAGCACCATCCTGGTGGTGCTCAACGCGCTGCGCCTGCTGCGCTATCGCGCCGCGTGAGGCAGACAGTCAGCGCAGCGCGGCCATCACCTCGGCGGCGATGTCGTAGCGGCGGAAGGGGGGCATGATGTAAACCCCCTGCACCAGCGGCCGCGCGGCCAGCAGGATCTCCTGGGCGATGCGGATGCCCTCCTCGCGCGCGGCGCCCCGCTGGTCGGCCCCCTCGATACGGGCCATGATGGGATCAGGGATGGTGATGCCCGGCACCTCGTGGTGGATGAAGCGGGCGTGGCGGGTGTTGTACAGCGGCAACAGCCCCATCAGAATCGGCAGCGGCGGCCGGCCGCCCAGCCGCTCCAGGAAACGCTCGATCACGGCCGGATCGAAGACGGGCTGGGTGAGCACGAAGCGCGCGCCGGCGTCGATCTTCTTGTGCAGCACGTCGATCTCGCGCGCCAGATTCTCCGCGCCCATGCTCAGGGCCGCGCCCACCACAAAGCCGGTGGGCTGGCCGATGGACTGGCCGGCCTGGTCCACGCCGTGGTTCAGATTGTGGTTGACCAGCCGGATCAAGCCGGAGGGCACCACATCCTGCGCATCGCTGGCGTCGGGATAGTCGCCGATCTGGGGCGGGTCGCCCATGACCACGAACAGGTTGCGCACCCCCAGGGTGTGGGCCGCCAGCAGATCGCCCTGCACCCGCAGCAGATTGCGGCCGCGCGTGGGGAAGTGCAGGATCGTCTCCACCCCCACCTGCTGCTGGATCAGATAGGCCGCGGCCCAGGGGCTCATCCTCATGCGGGCCAGCGGGCTGTCGGCCACGTTGAGGAAGCTGGCGCCGGCGGCCACCAGCCGCGACGCGCTGGCCAGAATCTCGGTGGTATCGATGCCGCGCGGCGGGTGCATCTCCACGGTGACGACAAAATCGCGCTCCAACGCCTGGGCCAGCCGGGTCGGCGGGGGCGGCTCGCCCGGCTGCACCTCTCTGATCTCGCTCAGCCGGGGCAGCAGGGCCGGGTCCAGCGGCTCGCCGTGCAGCGCGGCGGCCATGGCCGCGGTGTGCTCCGGCGTGGTGCCGCAGCAGCCGCCGATCAGGCGAATGCCGGCCGCGGCTGCCTGGCGGGCGAAATCGGCAAAATAGCTGGGGCTGGAGGGATACATCAGCCGGCCGTTCTGCCGGGTGGGGAAGCCGGCGTTGGGCTGGCTGGCATAGAACAGCGTGGCGCAGGCGGCCTGCATGCGCCGCGCCACCCGCAGCACCAACGACGGCCCCGCGCTGCAGTTGGCCCCGGCCCCGGCCACGCCCAGCTCGCACAGCGCGTTGGCCACCTCTTCGGGCGAATGGCCGGCCATGGTGCGCCGTTCCTCCACGAAGGTCATCTGGGCCACGATGGGCAGATCGGGCGCGACGTGGTGCGCCGCCTCCACCGCACAGGTGATCTCGGCCAGGTCGCTGAAGGTCTCCAACAGCAGCAGGTCCACTCCGCCCGCGGCCAGCGCGGCGATCTGCTCCTCGAAGGCGGCGCGCGCCGTGGCCGCAGAGATGGGGCCGAAGGGGGCCATGCCCTTGCCCAGCGGGCCGATGGAGCCGGCCACAAAGGCCGGGCGGCCGGAAAGGGCCACGGCTTGGCGGGCCAGCCGCGCGCCGGCCGCGTTGATCTCGCTCACCTGCGCGGCCAGGTCGTGCTCCTCCAGCTTGATGCGGTTGGCGCCGAAGGTGTTGGTCTCGATCACATCGGCGCCGGCCGCCAGATATTCCGAGTGGGCGCGCAGCACCAGACCCGGCTGGCTGAGGTTGGTCTCGTCCAGGCTGCGCTCCAGGGAGACGCCATAGCCGTGCAGCAGAGTCCCCATCGCACCGTCGCAGAGCAGCGGCCTTTGTTGGATAGCTTCAAGAAAAGATGGTGTTGTTGATGTCATGGCGAACAAGGATTATACACATCAATGGGCGCGCCGCCAAGACCCTGGGGCGACCCCCGGCAATCGACTGTGCCAGATTGCCCAATACCGGCAGTCCAGCTATAATCTGCACAGCAAAACTTTCGAATCTACCAACTGGAAACCTGAGATGGCCAAACGAGAGATCAAACTGATCGGCGATGACGTGTTGCGCAAGGAAGCGCGCAAAGTCAAGAAGTTCGACAAAACACTGCACAAACTGCTGGATGACATGACGGAGACCATGCGCGAGGCGCCGGGCATCGGCCTGGCCGCACCCCAGATCGGCATCCTGGAGCGGGTGATCGTGGTGGAGCTGCAAGAGGACGACGAAGACCCGCAGAGCGGCCAACTGTTCGAGTTCGTCAACCCGGAGATCATCTTCGAAAGCGATGTGCAGGTCGAGGGCGAGGAGGGCTGTCTGTCGATCCCCAACATCGTCGGCGATGTCTGGCGCGCCGAGCGCATCGTGGTCAAGGGCCAGGACCGCCACGGCAAGGCGCAGAGGCTGGAGGCCCACGACTGGCTGGCGCGCGCCTTCCAGCATGAGATCGACCACATCAACGGCGTGCTGTTCATCGACCGGGTCGAGGGGCCGGAGCACCTGCGCCGGCTGGTCAAGGTGCGCGACGAAAAGGGCGAGGAATACTACAAGGCGATCCCCATGTCGCAGCTTGCGCCGACCTAACCGGCTTGCAGGCGCTTGACGATTCCTGTGACATGCGTTACAATCCCAAAACGCAACTGCTCAGGCTTGGCATTAGAAACCGGGTTTTTGTCTGGCAGACCAAGGTCATGGCGCCATGAAAGG
>JACSRL010000698.1 GCA_014879765.1 Anaerolinea sp.
ACCGGGTTTTTCTCGTGCGTCCATGGTCTTCGTCTGCGCAACGGCCTTTCATGGCGCCATGACCTTGGTTTGTGAGACAAAAACCCGGTTTCTAATGCCATGCCTGAGCAGTTACCGCCGCGCAACTATTCCGACATTCGGCTGAAATGCCCCATGACCCTGCCAACACCCACATCTTCCCCTCCCCGCCTGCGCCGCTGGCTGTTGATCCTGGCCGGTGGCGCCGCCGCCGTCGTTCTGATCCTCCTGCTCTTTTTGCTGGCGCAGCGCCTCAAGCCACAGCCTGAGCTCTGGCTGCACATCGCGCCCGCGGCCGCCACGGTGGAGGACGCAGCCACGGTGGCCATCAGCAGCGGCGGCTGGCAGAAAAACGAATCGGTGGCCATCTGCCTGAACGCGCCCGGCGATGCCGCCTGCGACCAGGCCAGCGCGGTGCAGGTGGCTGACGCCGACGCCGGCGGCGGCCTGAACCTGCTGCTGCCAGCCGGTTCCCACCTGGCTGAAGGGCGCACCACGGTCATCGCGCTGGGCCTGGACTCTGGCCGGCAGGCCAGCCGCGCCTTCCGCGTCCTGCGGGCCGCCAACGGCGCTCTCCCGGTCAGCAACACCCCCGACAGCGGCGATTCGAGCCTGGTCGATCTGACCCCCATCGCCGGCGAGCAGGCTTCCGATGAAAGCCCCACGCCCATGCCCGGCGTTTGGGCAGCCGAATACTTCGCCAACCCGGAGCTGGCCGGCCCCCCCGCGTTGACGCGCGAGGAGAGCGAGCTGGTCTTTGACTGGGGCGCGGGCGCGCCCGATCCTGCCCTGCCGGCCGATGGCTTTTCAGCGCGCTGGACCCGCCGTCTTGCCTTCCCCGGCATGACCCACCAGTTCCAACTGCAGGCCAACGGCGGCGCCCGGCTGTTTGTCGATGATCAACTGCTGATCGACCTGTGGCAGGAGGATGGCGTGAGCTCCACGGCCAGCGCCTCCATCGACCTGACGCCGGGCGAGCATACGCTGCGCGTCGAATACTTCGACCAGAGCGGCGACGCCTCGATCGCGCTGCGCTGGCAGGCCGTGGACCTCTACCCCGACTGGCGCGGCGAGTACTTCACCAACCCCGACCTGGCCGGCGAGCCTGCCCTGGTGCGCAACGATCCTGATCCCAACATGAACTGGGGCGAGGAAAGCCCCGTGCCGGGGATCATCCCGGCCGACGGCTTTTCGGTGCGCTGGAGCCGCACGCTGGATTTCGCGCCCGGCCTCTACCGCTTTGTGCTGACGGCCGACGACGGCGGCCGGCTGTCGATTGAGGGCCGGCCGGTGATCGATGCCTGGCAGAGCGCGGCCGGCGACACCATCACGGCCGACCAGGCCCTGTCAGGCGGCCAGTACCAGGTGGTGGTGGAGCATCGCGACGTGGAAGGCCCGGCCAGCATCGCCATCGGCTGGAGTCCGCTGACCACGCCGACGCCGGCCCCGCTTGCCGCGGGCGGCCTTTCACCGACCCCCGACGCCACGCCGCAGCCCACGGCGACGCCGGCCCCACCGGGCGTCGCCACAGCCACGGCTACGCCCTCGGCCACCCCTTCCCCGGAAAACACCACGCCAGCCGCAACCGAAACCCCGGCGCCGACGTCTTCATTGGCAGCCAGCCCGACGGCCGACAACGGAACGCCCACCAGCACGCCCACGGCGAACACAACGCCCGGCACGGTGACGTCCACACCGACCACCGCGGCCTCAGCATCGCCTTTGATGACGCCAGCGGCAGGCTATCATTTTATCGAGATCAACCCCTCCGTCGGCCAGCCGGGCCAGGAGATCACCATCACCAGCGGCAACTGGAGCCCGGGCACGGTGGTGCGGGTCTCGCTGGGCGAGTTCAACACCGGCTACACCCAGGCGACGCCGCTGCCCGGCGTCAGCTTCACCACGCCGCTGGACAGCTCTCAGCCCTGGTCTTTCAAGTTCGTCTTTCCTAACCAGCCGCCCTGGTCCACCCAGACCCGCCCGGTGCAGATCTGGGTACACAACGCCGCATGGACGGAATGGGGCCGCGATCTGTTCGATTTTGATCTGCCCTAGCGTTTTGTCAATCCTCAATCGAAGAACAGGCATCCTCAGATGCCAGGTTCGCATCTGAGGATGCGAACTCCGCAAAGCAAGATTGGCGTTGTACCAGCCACTCGGCCGGCCGATGGGAGCGAACAAAACCGATGGCAGGCGCGTGCAAGGCTGCGGCCAGGGCTCGGTCAGGAGACCGGCCCGAGCGGCCAGGGCTCGGTCAGGAGACCGGCCCGAGCGGC
>JACSRL010000797.1 GCA_014879765.1 Anaerolinea sp.
CCTCTTGTCAAACGCACGCGGCCATGCTCACTGCCGCGGGCGATTTGGCATTTCATCGGCCATGATGCTATAGTTAGCTCAAGCCGGGAACATCACACCCATTGCCAGCCAGCGCAGTCTGCACGGAGACGACGGTGCAGAGGCTCTGTCCCTCCCATCGCATTGCGTCTCTGGGGTCTTTCTCAGCCGCCCGTGCGACGCGGCTCGCATAGGCACCGCCTCTTCCCGCGCCTTGACCCGACTCTCCCACCCTGCTGATCCGTGGTAGCCATCGCTCCGGCCAGCAGTCACATCCCATGCCTCCAACGCCTGGCGCAGCCGCGCCAGGCCGGCGGCGCTTGGTCTCCGACGCCCGGCGCAGCCCAGGCCGGCGGCGCCTGGCCTCCAACAACCCACCCCATCTCCTCCGCCCCTCCGGCATTCATCCTTCATCCTTCATCCTTCATCCTTCTTCTTCTGCCATGAGTCGACACTGGTACGTCGTTCACACCAAAGCCCACCAGGAGCTGCTGGCGGCCGGCCTGCTGGAGCAGCGCCTGGCCGCTGCGGTGCTGCTGCCGCAGGTGCGCCAGCGCAGCCGCGGCCAGATGCGTGTGGCGCCCCTCTTCCCCGGCTATCTCTTCGTCGAGCTGGACCTGGCGCAGACCGAGGCCAGCGCGGTCAACAACACGCCGGGGGTGATCCGCCTGGTGGCCTTCGGCGGCCTGCCCAAGCCGGTGCCCGGCCCGGTGATCGATGCGCTGCGCGCGCGGCTGGCGGAGATCCACAGCCAGGGCGGGCTGCCGCAACATCCCTTCAAGGAAGGGGACAAGGTGCGGCTGACCGGCGGCCCCCTGGCTGGGCTGGAGGCGGTCTTCGTCGGCCCCATGCGGCCGGCTGAGCGGGTGCGGGTGTTGCTGGAATTCCTGGGCCAGGAGCAGGAGGCGCTGGTGCCGGTGGAAGACCTGGAGACGGCCGGCGGGCCGGTCAAGCGTCCCCGTCGCACGCGCGGCAAGGGCCGTCCGATCCGGGGCCAGACGATTGACGTAGATGGCTGACGAGTTTCTCACAATTCAACAACCGGAGGTGTGATGCTCAACTGGGATCTAGCGGTGTCTGGTGAGCCGCCCTTCAGGATTGCGCCCTTGAGTTAAGGAATCAAAGAATGCTCATTGACGTAGTACGAGTAACCCCTGGCGCCGATTTTACCCTGGAGCTTGAGTACGACAATGGTGAAAGACGGCTCTTCGATGCCAGACCACTGCTGGCTGTCAAACCGTGGACGCCTCTGAGCAATTGGTCGACGTTCCGTCTGGCACGGGTTGAGTACGGCACTGTGACCTGGCCCGGCGATCTCGACATCGCCCCAGAGACGCTGTACGATCGCTCCCGGCCAATCAACGGCGATCGGGTATGGTCTGCCCCGCAACAGCAGCCTGCGTGATACCATGGCCCATCACAAACGCAAGAAATCCCGCCGGGTGGTGCGCTGCACCCTCTGCACGCAGCATCGCTGGCTGGGCAACGCCAAGGGGCGCTTTGGCAAGCAGCCGCGGCGCAGCACATCGCGCCGGCCCCAACAGGTTGAGCTGGATAGATGACGAGAGCCAATTTGAGGATGCTGATGAAACAAGCTCTGAGAGGTGTGATATGACAGGTCATGCAGTTCTGGAACCGCTGATTCGCCGCAAGGTGTTCCTTGATGAGCAGGTAGCCGTGCGCGCAATCACGCGCGATTATGTTCGGCATCAAGTCGAGACACTGATTCGAGAGCTACGCGGGTTCGAGCGGAAGTATGGCATGTCCTTCGACCGTTTTGCAGAGTATGTGCATGCCCGATCAGAGCTGCTCACCAGTGGCGAACTGGACGCGGCGCAGAAACAGTCACTGGGACAGGCATTGATGCGGGAGGAGGACGACTGGTTAGACTGGAAAGCTGCACAGGAGATGCTGGATAGTTGGTTCAGCCTCGATTGACCGGCAACCCCCGCACGGACCTGAGCCTCGTCCTGCATAGAATTGAGGAGTTTCTGGCCAGCTATGATGACTAAGCATATCACTGGCCGCGCAGGCCAATCAGCGATCAAGTGAAGTGATTGGTGAAGAAATATCATCACATCAAACAAGATCTGCGCGCTTTGCTGGCACAGCTTGACGAATCTTGATTCAGGTTTATGAGCTCCTATCTCCGAACCCACCTCCAACAACTGGAAGCCGAGGCGATCTACGTCCTGCGCGAGACGGCCGCGCAGTTCGAGCGGCCGGTGATGCTCTTCTCCGGCGGCAAGGACTCCATCGTCATGGCCTTC
>JACSRL010000599.1 GCA_014879765.1 Anaerolinea sp.
GGCTGAGCAGTGACGGTTTTTGTAAGGCTCGACTCCGAGTTGATCGAAGACCCCCTGACATGATGACCGAAACTCCGCTTGCCCCCAAGCCGCAGCCTGCGCCCTGGTATCGCCAGCGCGGCCTGCATCTGGTGGTGGCCACGCTGGTCTTTCTTTCGCCGCTGCTGGCCTTGCCCATTGTCTGGTCGCAGGCTCCGGCCAGCCAGCCGCTGGCGCTGCGCGATCAGCCGGTGCTGCGCCTGTATGCGTTGCCCAGCGGCGCGGCCACCCTGCTCTACGCCCAGACCGCGGGCAACCTGTGGCGCAGCGTGGACGACGGCGTGACCTGGACGCGCGCCGACCTGGGGCTGCCCGCGGCCCGGCCCGGCGCCAGTGCGCTGTTGGACTGGACCGTCGGCGCGGCGGATCCCTGGACGGTGGCAGCGCTGGTGCGCCGCGGGTCAGAGGTCGTGCTGCTGCGCAGCCAGGACGGGGGCGACAGTTGGACCGCCGGCGGCCACTGGGAGGGGACGGATCCCGCCGCGGCCAGCCGGCCGCGGGCCTATGCCCTGGCGCTGACGGCCGACGGCCAGCAGCTCTATCTGGTCGATGGCCCCACGCTTTGGCTCAGCGAGCCGGGCGGGCGCACCTGGCGCAGCCTGGGCGCACTGCCGGAGCATGCGGCCGCCAGCCAGCGCCTGCTGGCGGTGGACGGCGAGGATCCGGCCCTGCTCTACACCTCCACCGGCAGCGGCCTGTGGCGCAGCCAGGATCAGGGGCTGAGCTGGCAGCCGGCCGGCGACCTGCCGCCGCTGGCCGAGCTGGGCAGCCTGGCCACGGCCCGTCAGCGGCGCGGGCTGGTTTTCGCCGGCGGCCGCGCGCTGGTCTTTGCCAGCGCCGATGGCGGCGAACACTGGCGCGCGGCTGAGCTGCCGGGCGGAACGGGCATGGTGGCCAGTCTGCTGGTGGACCCGCGCGTGGGCGAAACCCTCTTTGCTCTGGATGGCCGCGGCCAGATCTTCCGCTCCGACGACGCGGGGCAGCGCTGGCAGGCCGTGGGCGACGCCGGGGAGCAGGCGCTGAACGCGCTGGCGCTCAACCCGGTGCGGCGCGATCGGCTGTACAGCGCGGGCAGCGACGGCATCTGGTCGCAGCCGGTGGTGCTGCTGGCCCCCACGCCGACCGCCACGGCGACAGCCACGCCGACCGCGACTGCCAGCCCCACCGCCACCGCCACGCCCACGGCGACGGCGACGGCCTCGCCCACGCCCAGCGCCACGCCGACGTCCACGTCCACCGCCACTCCCACGCCGACGGCCACACCTGCCGCCACCGCCAGGACGCCCACGCGCACCGCCACGGCGACGCGACCGGCCGCGGCCACCATCTCCCCCACCGCGCCGACTGTCGAGCCGGGGACGCCGCCGGTCAACACGCCGGCGGCCGGCGGCGAGGGCCCGACGCCGACCAGCGCGCCGCCGCCTGAGCCTACAGGTGCGCCAACCCTGCCGCCCACGCCGCCGCCGCGATGAAGAGCAACTTCGCCCGGCTGCGCTTCAATGAGCTGCGCTACAGCATTCCCGTCAAATGGCTTTTGCTGGCCATCGGCGTCTGGCAGGTCACCCAGGGAATGCCGCAGCCCGCGCCCGCGCTGGTGGGGCTGTACGGCCTGCTGACCGTCGCCACCACCCTCTACTTTGCCCTGGTTCGCGCCGACCGTGTGCAGTCCACGCTGCCCTACTGGCTTTCGCAGATCGTCGATGTGCTCTACATCACGGCGCTGATCGCGCTGGGGGAGGGGGTGGCCAGCCCGCTCTACCTGTTCTATCCCATCCTGGCGCTCAAATCGCTGGTCTATGGCCCTGACGCGCGCTGGCTGGTGTGGCTGCCCTTCATCTACGGGCCGCTGTACGCCGGGGCGCTGGCGCTGGCCTATGGCGGCCTGGGCTTTTTGGCCGATTCCCTCTTTTTGGCCCGCTACCTGCTGTTGTTGCTGTTGATCTTCGGCATCGCCGGCGCCAGTCTGGTGATGGCCGGGCGGCTGAGCGAGGTGGACCGGCTGCGGGTGGCGCTGGCCGGGCGCAGCGAGGACCTGGCCGCGCAGGCGCGAGCCATGCAGCGCACCGCTACCGACCTGGGGGATCGCGTGCTGGAGCTGCGCGCCCTGCAAGAGGTGGCCAAGGCGCTGTCGGCCACCCTCTATCTCAACGACACCCTGCACACCATCGCCGACCGCCTCAGCCGGCTGGTGGAGTCGCCCTACTGCGCGGTGGCGCTGCTGGACGGCGAGCGCCAGGCGCTGGGCACGCTGATCGCGCCGCAGGGCGCGGCCGCGCCGCTGGCGCGGCCAGCGTTGCTGGATCAGCCGGCCGGCCTGCACGAGGCGCTCTACGCGGGTCGCAGCCAACTGTTGACGCCTGAGTCGGGGGCCAATGGCCAGGCCGGGGTGCTGGCGCTGACGCAGGTCTGGCCGGTGGCCGGCCTGGAGGTGACGCCGATGATGGTGCGCGGCCAGCCCATCGGCGCGCTGCTGGTGGGGGTGGGCGGCGAGCAGGGCAGCGCGCTCCAGCGCGGCCTGGCCGAAAGCTTCGCCTATTTCGCGGCCACCGCGGTGGAGAATGCCCGGCTCTACGGCGACGCGGCCGACAAGCGGCGGGAGCTGGAGGCGGTGCTGGCCGGCATCGGCGACGGCGTGCTGGTGGCCGACGCCGAGGGGCGGCTTGTGCTGATGAACCCGGTGGCGGCGCGCATCTGTGCGCTGGAGGCGCCGCTGGTCGGCGCGCTGCTGCGCGGCCTGACGCCGGCCGACGAGTTGGTCGATCTGTTGGAGGAAACCACCGCGGCCGGCCGCGTGTTGATCCGCGAGCTGCCCCTGGCCGCGGCCGGGGCGGCCAGCGATGGCCAGCCGCGCACCTTTCAGGCGCTGGCCGCGCCCCTCTTCCGCGCCACGGAGACTGGCGAGCAGATCGGCGGCGTGGTGGTGGTGCTGCGCGATATCACCGCCCAGAAGGAGCTGGAGCGGATGAAATCCAACTTCCTCTCGGTGGTCTCCCACGAGCTGAAGACCCCGCTGCACTCCATCAAAGGCTTCGTGGACATCATCCTGATGGGCAAGACCGGCCCGGTCACTGACCTGCAGCGCGACTTTCTGGGCACCGTCCAGGAGCAGACCGGCCACTTGCAGCGGCTGATCGAGGATCTGCTGGAGTTCAGCCGGCTGGAATCGGGGCAGGTGCGGCTGCGGCCGGTGCTGCTGCCGCCGGGGGAGCTGTTGGGCAGCGTGGTGGACAAGCTGGCGCCGCTGGCGCAGAAGAAAACTCTGGCGCTGGCCTGCGATTCGTGTCATGACCTGCCGGAGATCGAGGCGGACCCCATGCGCCTGGAGCAGGTGCTGACCAACCTGGTGGAGAACGCGATCAAGTTCACGCCGGAGGGCGGCCGCGTGCAGGTCCGCGGCTGGGATCGGGGCGCGACGGTGGAGATTGCCGTGATCGACAGCGGCATCGGCGTGCCGGCCGAGGAGCGGGAGCGCATCTTCGACCGTTTCTATCAGGTGGACAGCAGCGCGCGGCGGCGCTACAAGGGCACCGGGCTGGGATTGACCATCTGCAAGCATATCGTCACGCAGCACGGCGGCCGCATCTGGGTGGAGGATGCCGAGGGCGGCGGCAGCGCGTTTCATCTGGTGCTCCCGGCCCGCTTCCCCTCGGAGGCTGCCAGCGGGGAGGCTGCGCTGGACTTCGGCGTGTTGGCTGCGTACTGAACGCCAGAAAGCCCGCTCGATATTTGGCAGCCCGGAAAGGCTGTGCTAGAATAGCCCCTGAAGGTGTCGGCGAGGTTTGGCTTGTTTCTCCCAGGGCAAGACACAAGATACCCCCTCACCTCCGTGGCCAGGTGCGTTCCCCCCCGCCCGCGCATTGGTGGCCTTGGTTTTCTTTGAACGTCGCACCTTCATGTACCTACAGACCCGGCGCATTGCGCCGGGTCTGTCTTTTTGCCGAGCACGCTTTCTCGCGCGCCTCCCCCTGCGCCTCCCCCCGCTCGGGCCGGTCTCCGACCGTGCCCGCACCCGCTTTCCACGCGCTCAGGCCGGTCTCCGACCGTGCCCGCTCCTGCTTACCGCGCGCTCAGGCCGGTCTCCGACCGTGCCCGCTCCCCGCTTTCCGCACGCTCGGGCCGGTCTCCGACCGTGCCCGTCCATACCAGGCACGGTCGGAGACCGGCCCGAGCGACAAAGGCACGGTCGGAGACCGGCCTGAGCGACAAACACGTCGACCAGCCTACGCCAGCCCTGTCTCCACCACGTGTAGCACGCCGGGCACACGGCCGATGCGCTCCAGCCGGGGCGCGTCCACGTAGTCGCTGCCGGTGTAGACCACGAAGCCCAGCAGGCCGATGTAGACCGCGGCCGTGGCCAGCTCGATCATGGGCAGGCGCGCGGCGGGGATGCGCTTCAGCAGGGCGATGCCGGCCAGAATCTGCCCGGCCAGCCTGGTGCGGCCGGTGAAGCTGCCGGGCAGCGCCTCCACACTGGCCTGGGTGGCGCCCAAAGTCTCGTCCGGCTTTTGGCTGGCGCCCACCAGCTCGGCCACCTGATCGCGCACCAGGTCAGTTTGCAGCGCCGCGCCGATGAACTGGCTCATGCCGCCGCCCTCCTGAAGCTGCTCGATCCAGGCCGCGGCCTGCTGGCGCAGGGCGCTGGCAGCGTCCTGGCCCAGCGCGGCCAGCAGGCTGTCGTAGGCTTGCAGGAGGAAGGTGACGGCTTTCGAGGCCAGCCGGGAGGCCTGCTCGCCCAGTTTGGTCACCAACTCGGCCAGCTCGCCGCTGATCAGCCGGGCCGCCTGCTTGAGCAGGGCTGTGTCCAGCCCCAGCAGGCCGGCCACGGTGTCCTGGCCGAAGTCGCCCACGCCGCTCAGCACCTGGTCGATGGCGTCGTTGGCGGCGGCGATCAGCTCGTCGCGGCTGGCCTTGGGCGCGCGGCCGCGGGTCAGCGCCGGCTCGGCCGCCACGTCGCCGCCGGCCAGCTCCAGCGGCGTCTCCAGCAGCGCCAGCAGATCATCGAAGCCGGCCGGCTCAGGCTTGAAGGCGGTCGAGCGGGTTTCAGCCTCTTCTTCCCCAGCTTCGGCCGCCAGCAGCCCCTCGGCCACGCGCAGGGAGGCCGCGGCCTGGGCCAGCAGGCTCTGTTCCGCGCCCAGGCGCACGTTGGGGTCGTCGTCGGCGAGAAAGGCTGTGGTCTGGTCGAGCAGATTGGCGGAGCGTTCCGCCAGGCTATCGGCGCGCCCGGCCAATGTGTCGGCCGGCAGCGCGGCCGGTTTGGCCGAGCGGCTTTCGGCCGGCTGCGGGGCAAAAAGGCTGCGCAGTTCATCGGCATAGGCAGTTACGGTCGCTTGATAGTTGTTGGTGGTCATGGTGCGTTCTCCTGGCGGATGACAAAGGGATGATGATCGGCGTGCGATTCTATTCAGGTTAAACGGAAGCGGCGGTCACTTTGCGAGAAGTATAATGCGCGGGGGCGATTTGACAAACCCCCGCCTGACCGGTATAATGCCTCTCGTGTGCGGGGCTGTAGCTCAGTTGGGAGAGCGCTACAATCGCACTGTAGAGGCCAAGGGTTCGAATCCCTTCAGCTCCACCTCGCCGCCCACACAGCGCATTAACAAAACCTTTCCGGGGCTGTAGCTCAGCTGGGAGAGCACCACAATGGCATTGTGGGGGTCAAGGGTTCAAGTCCCTTCAGCTCCACCTGGATCGAGAGATGGCAACTTTCAAGAAAGTTGCCATCTCTGCGCGTTTAGGCTTGACAACCCTGCCTACTTCGCCTATACTCCCACAGCCAATCCAATAGTCAACGACAGCGAACAGGAGCAGTAGGCCAGCGTTGCAGAGAGCGGGCGGTTGGTGCAAGCCCGCAGGCGTCCCAACGCACGCGGCAGGAAAGCTGCCAGGGCCGAACTCGCCTGGGAGTTGCGCCCGTGAACGCCGTCAGGCCTAGCGGACGCCGGCTGACCTCGTTATCGGTCCCTGAGTGGAGTGAGGCCTTTTCGGTCACGTTTCACGTTTCACTGATCCGTCTGAAGCGTGAAACGTGAAACGTGATGGTCTCCTCAAACAGGGTGGCACCGCGGAGCATTCGCCTTCGTCCCTGACCGGACGAGGGCGTTTTTTTTATGAGAAGTCAGAAACCGGGTTTTTTCGGAAAAACCCGGTTTCTAAGCCAGGGCAGCCAGGGCAGCCAGGGCAGCCAGGAGAGCAATCATGCCAGACAAATACATTCCGCAAGAGATCGAACCCAAATGGCAGGCGCAATGGGTCGCCGACGGGCTGTACGCGACCGTCGAGGATCCGGACAAAGAAAAGTACTATTTTCTGACCATGCTGCCTTACCCGTCGGGCGACCTGCACATCGGCCACTGGTACGCGATGACGCCCAGCGACGCGGCCGCGCGCTTCCGGCGGATGCAGGGCTACAACGTCTTCTTCCCCATCGGCTTCGACGCCTTTGGCCTGCCGGCCGAGAATGCCGCCATCCAGCGCGGCATCCATCCCTACACCTGGACGCTGGCCAACATCGACAAGATGCGCCGCCAACTGCGCTCCATGGGCGCGATGTGGGCCTGGGATCGCGAGGCGGTGAGCTGCGACCCGGAGTATTACAAGTGGACCCAGTGGTTCTTCCTGAAGCTGTACGACATGGGCCTGGCCTACAAGGAATTCGCGCCGGTGGACTGGTGTCCCCGCTGCAACACCACCCTGGCCAGGGAGCAGGTCTGGGGCGACGACCGCCACTGCGAGCGCTGCGGCACGCCGGTGATCAAGAAGGCGCTGAACCAGTGGAAGTTCCGCATCACCAACTACGCCCAGGAGCTGCTGGACGGCCTGGAGACCATCGACTGGCCAGAGCGGGTCAAGACCATGCAGACCAACTGGATCGGCCGCTCGGAGGGCGCGGAGGTGCAGTTTTCGATCACCGATGACCTGCCTCCCATCACCGTTTTCACCACCCGGCCCGACACCCTGTGGGGTGCGACCTTCATGGTGTTGGCGCCGGAGCATCCGCTGGTGGCCCGCATCACCGCGCCGGAGCAGCAGGCCGCGGTGGATGCCTACGTGCAACAGGCCGCACGCATGGACGAGATCCAGCGCGGCGCGACCGACAAGGAGAAGACCGGCGTCTTCACCGGCGCCTACGCCATCAACCCGGTCAACGGCGCGCGCATCCCCATCTGGATCGCCGACTACGTGCTGATGACCTACGGCACGGGCGCGATCATGGCGGTGCCGGCCCACGACGAGCGCGATTTCGACTTCGCGCTGAAGTTCGGCCTGTCCATCACGCCGGTGATCGACCGGCCCGACGGCCGCGCCAAGAGTGTGGTCTGGGAGGGCTCGGTGAGCGACGGCTTCGAGGCCGCCTTGCAAGCCGCCCGCATTGCCTACAAATACCTGACCATCGAGGGTCGTGGCCGTTTCCTGGGCGTGCCGCTGGAGAGCGACGCGGAGATCGACGCCTACACCGCCCTGTTGCTGGAGCACCTGAAGGCGGGCCACTGGGCTGACATCGTGGGGCGGCGCTGGCAGGTGGTGTTCCACGACGGGCCGCTGACGCTGGACTCCATCGCGGCCGACGCGGCGATCATGGCCCGCTGCCACGCCGGCTACGAGCTGATGCGCCAGTTTCCCACGACCATGGCCATGTGGCAGGCCGTGTCGTGGTACCGCGATGTGCTGTTCCACCACGAGGTCGGGACGATGATCAACTCCGGCGTGTTCAGCGGCGCGCCGGGCGACCGGGCCAAGGCTGAAGTGACGGCCTGGCTGGCGGAGCAGGGCAAAGGCAAGGCCGCGGTCAACTACCGCCTGCGCGATTGGCTGATCAGCCGCCAGCGCTATTGGGGCGCGCCGATTCCCATGATCGACTGTCCCAACTGCGGCACGGTGGCGGTGCCCTATGGCGATCTGCCTGTGCTGCTGCCGGAGGATGCGCAGTTTCTGCCCACCGGCGAGAGCCCGCTGCGCTTCCATGAGGGCTTCCGACGGGTGAAATGTCCCAAGTGCGGCGGCGAGGCCGAGCGGGAGACCGACACCATGGACACCTTCATGTGCTCCTCCTGGTATCACTACGCCTATGTCACGCCCTATCACAAGGCCGGCCAGCGGCTGAGCCCCAACGACACGCCGTGGGACGAGGCCGCGGGCGCGTACTGGCTGCCGGTAGACCAGTACACCGGCGGCATCGAACACGCCACCATGCACCTGATCTACACCCGCTTCTTCACCAAGGCCATGAGGGACATGGAGCTGGCGCCCTTCGACGAGCCGATGCTGCGGCTGTTCAACCAGGGCATGATCCTGGGCGAGGACAATGAAAAGATGTCCAAGAGCCGCGGCAATGTGGTGGCGCCCGACGACCTGGTGGCGCGCTACGGCGCCGACGTCATTCGCGCTTACCTGATGTTCATCGGCCCCTGGGAGCTGGGCGGACCGTGGAACAGCAAGGGGATCGAGGGGGTGGCGCGCTTCATGAACGATGTCTGGAGCCTGGTGGTGGATGACGGCGGACACGCTGCCGGTCCCGCTGCCAGCGAGAAAGAGGTGCGCACCCTGCGCCGCGCCGTTCACCAGAGCATTCGCGACGCCAGCGCCGACATGGAGGCCTTCAAGTTCAACACCGTCGTTGCCAAGTTGATGGGGCTGCGCAGCACGCTGAAAGGCGCGCGCGCGGCTGGCCTGCACGGCACGGCCGCCTGGGACGAGGCGCTGGACAGCCTGCTGCTGATGCTGGCCCCCATCGCCCCGCACATCAGCGAGGAGCTGTGGCAGCGCCGCCACCCCGGCGCCAGCGTCCACGTGCAGCGCTGGCCCAGTTGGGACGCGGACGCGGCCAAGGAGGATGTCATCACCCTGGTGGTGCAGGTCAACGGCAAGGTGCGCGGCAAGATCGAGGTCCCGGCCGGCGTGGACGAGGCCGCGGCGCGCGAGCTGGCCCTGGCCGATCCCAACGTCCAGCGTCACCTGGAGAACAAGGTCATCCGCAAGGTGATCGTGGCCGGCGGCGCGCTGGTGAATATCGTGGTGTGAAACTTCGCTGACAGGGTGACAGGGTGACAAGGTGACAGGGTGACGATCATGGCCCCTCACCTTGTCACCCCCTCACCCCCTCACCTTGTCACGCACATGAGGATTTACGACAATGACACGAACACTCGAAAATAGAGTCGCGCTCGTCACCGGCGGCGCGCAGGGATTGGGCGCGGCGATCTGCCAGCGGCTGGCGGCCGAGGGCGCGCACGTGGTGGTGGCCGACCTGAACAGCGACGGCGCGCAGCAGGTGGCGGCCGACATCATCGCGCAGAGCGACCGGCGCAGCCTGGCGGTCAGGGTCAACATCAGCGAGGAGGCCGACGTGGCCGCGGCCGTGCAGCGCACGGTGGCCGAGTTTGGCCGGCTGGACATCGCCGTCTCCAACGCTGGCATCCTCTTTGCCGAGGCGGTGGACGAGTTCCCCGTGGAAAAATGGCGCGCGGTGATCGACGTCAACCTGACCGGCTACTTCCTGCTGGCCAAGCACGCGGCGCGGGTGATGAAAGCCCAGCGCAGCGGCGTGATCCTCCAGATCAACTCCAAGTCGGGCAAGAAGGGCAGCTTCAAGAGCCCAGCCTACGCGGCCAGCAAGTTCGGCGGCATCGGCCTGACCCAGAGCATCGCGCTGGAGCTGGCCGAGTATGGCGTGCGCTGCAACGCCATCTGCCCCGGCAACCTGCTGGACTCGCCGCTGTGGGTCAATTCGCTCTACAGCCAGTATGCCAAGAAGTGGGGCATCAGCGAGGCCGAGGTGCGCCAACGCTACATCGACCAGGTGCCCATGAAGCGCGGCTGCACCTACGACGACGTGACCAACGTGCTGGTCTTCCTGGCCTCCGACCAGGCCAGCTACATGACCGGCCAGGCGGTCAACGTCACCGGCGGGCAGCAGATGGACTGAGGCGTCCAGCTATCCGCCGGCTTCCCCTTTGCGCAGCACGCGCGCGTCCCCCACGCGGCGGGTGATGCGGCGGGCGTCCAGGTGTTCCATCAGCGCCAGCGCGTACTTGCGGCTGGTGTTGAACTGATCGCGCACCTGGGCCACGGTGATGCTCCCCTCGCGGCGCAGGTGGTCGATGATCGCCTGCACCAGGGTTGCGTAGGCGCTGCTCTCGAAGACCACATCGTCGCTGACCCGCGTCAGCCGGCCGCTGTCCAACAGCCACTGGAAAAGTTCATCGCCCACGGCCGCGGCCGCGTCGGCCGCGGCGGGGGGGGCGTAGGGCTGAGCGCGGAATTGGGCCAGCAGGCGTTCCACCGCGGCCTGCTGCTGGGGCGACGGCTGGGCCGCGTGGCTGCTCAGCCGCACCGCCGCGCCCTCGTCGACGATGCGCCCCTCCTGCGCGGCCTGGCCCAGCAGGTCGTTGTACTGGCGCAGCGACCAGCTCTGCCGCTTGCCCTGCCAGCGGTTCTTCAGCTCCTCGCGGCCCATGCCCAGACGCAGGGGGAACTGGCGATGATAGCCGGCCAGCAACGTCTCCAGCCGGCCGGCCAGCTCGCGCCAGCCTTCGGCCGAGATCACTGTCTGCAAGGCCGCCGCCCGTTGGCGGTCATCGATCTGCGCGGCGTCCCAGTCGCGATCCAGCGCCAGCATCTGGCCCGCGGCCAGCAGCTCGGCAAAGGCCTGCAAGGCGGCGGCGCGGTCGAGGCTGCTGGCCGCAGCCGCGGCGGCGTAGGGGGCCGGCTCCTGGCGCTGTACCGCTTGCAGCAGGATCTCGCCAGGATCGCCCCCTTGCAACACCTCCAGCATGGCGCAGACCTCAGGGCGAAAACGCCGCCAGCGCCGGCCGGGATAGGGATTGACCACCACGCCGCCCCCCAGGGTGCGGCTGGGCGAGGCCTGGCGCAGGATGAAACGGTCGCCGCGCTGCACGGCCACCGGCGTCTCCAGGCGCAACTGCACCCAGCCCTCCTGGCCAGCCTCCAGCGCCTCGGCGTCGAGCAGGCGGGTGCGCGCCGGCGCCTCAGCCGCGCCGCAGAAGAAATCCACCGGCTGATTGTGGCGCAGCGGCTTGCCCATGCCGCTGCCCACTGTGCGCAGATGCACATCGATCAGCGTCGTGGGGGCCAGGCTGCCGGGCAGGGCCACCACGTTGCCGCGCGCCACCTGCTCCTTGCTGACGCCGCTCAGATTGACGGCCACCCGGCTGCCGGGGGTGGCCCGCTCCAGCTTCTGCTTGTGGCTTTGCAGGCCGCGCACCCGCGCCCGCAGGCCGGCCGGCACGATCTCCACCTCTTGCCCCAGCGCCAGCTCGCCATCGCTCAGCGTGCCGGTCACCACGGCGCCGAAGCCGGCCACGGTGAAGACCCGATCCACCGGCAGGCGGGGGCGGCCGATGTTGCGCCGTTCAGGGGTGCGGCGCAGCGTCTGCTGGAGAGTCTCCCGCAGTTGGTCAAGGCCCTGGCCGCTGCGCGCGGAGAGGGGCACGATGGGCGCGCCGGCCAGGGAGCTGCCCTCCAGCGTCTGGGCCACGTCGGCCTGCACCAGCTCCAGCCAGTCAGGGTCGGCGGCCACCAGGTCGATCTTGGTCAGCGCTACCACGCCGTGGCGCACCTGCAACAGGTCGAGGATGGCCAGATGCTCGCTGGTCTGCGGCATGACCCCCTCGTCGGCGGCGATGACCAGCAGCGCGGCGTCGATGCCCCCCACCCCTGCCAGCATGTTTTTGATGAAGTCGATGTGGCCGGGCACGTCGACGACGCCCACTGTCTCGCCGTCGGGCAGGGTTAGCCAGGCGAAGCCGAGGTCGATGGTCATCGCGCGCGCCTTTTCCTCGGCCAGGCGGTCGGGGTCGATGCCGGTCAGCGCCTGCACCAGGGTCGATTTGCCGTGATCCACGTGGCCGGCCGTGCCGATGACTTTCACTTGTACGCCACCTTGCCGCCGCGCAGGGCGCTGAGCAGCAGCTCCAACAGGCCCAGGCCGGCCGCGAAGACCAGGTCGATCAGCAACACCAGGGCAAAGACGTAGGTCAGCGTGCGCAGGCCATTGGCCAGCGCGTCCACCAGGCTGGCCGGCAGGCTGGGCAGCCAGCCGAAGAGGAGCATGAGGCCGGCCACGATGGCCAGGTAGATCAGCACCAGCCGCCACGATTCGCGGTCCGACGGGCTGGGCATCATGGCGTTGCTGACTGCGACCAGGAGATAGAGCCAGAGCCAGGCATCGTCGACGCGAAAGGCGTCGCCCAGTTGTGCGGCCATCTGGCCCCAGTCGCCGCGCTGCCAGGCCAGGCCCAGGCTGGTGGCGTCGAAGACTCCATGGCCGATGGCCAGCAGCGCCAGGGTGCCGGCCAGGAAGGGGGCCAGCCCCACCAGGCTGTCGCGCAGGGGATCGGTGCGCTGAACCTCCACCGAGCCCAGCACCACCTGTTTGCCCTGCACCGTGGGGGTAAGGCGCAGGCGGCCGGTGGCGACCCCCAGCATTTTGGCCATCAGCCAGTGGCTGAGCTCGTGCAGCACAACGCCGGGCAGGAGCACGAACCAGAGCAGCGCCATGCCGGCGTTGCTGCTGTTGAAGAGCAGCACGCCGATCCCCTGGACGTGCCGCCCGATCCAGCGCTGGAGCCAGTAGAGCAGGATGACCAGCAGGACAAAGGAGAGGAGGAGCATGAGGAACGATGAATCAGAAGGATGAAGGATGAAGGATGAGTCCGGACTCCGGATTCATCCTTCATCCTTCACCCTTCATCGTTTCTTGCGTCGTTAGCCGCGCACGCGGGCGGTGGCTTTGACCATGTCCACGAAGGAATCGGCCTTCAGGCTGGCGCCGCCGACCAGCGCGCCGTCGATGTCGGGCATGGCCATGAAGTCGGCGATGTTGGCCGCGTTGGCGCTGCCGCCGTACTGGATGCGCACCGCCTGGGCCGTGGCCTCGTCGTACAGCTCGGCCACCATGCCGCGGATGGCGACGCCGATGACCCGGGCCGCGCCGGCCGGCTCGGCGTTCAGGCCGGTGCCGATGGCCCACACCGGCTCGTAGGCGATGACCAG
>JACSRL010000071.1 GCA_014879765.1 Anaerolinea sp.
GGCGAGGTGGCCACCCAGGGCAGCCCCGTCTCGTCGAACCACTGATCGCGCCGCCAGCCCTGCATGGCCACCACCGTCAGCTCGACGTCGATGGCGTATTCCGCGCAGAAATAGCGGGCCAGCTCGCCCAGAGTCATGGCGTGGCGGATAGGGATCGGCGCCACGCCGACAAAGGACTCGTAGCCCGGCTGCACCAGCGGCCCCTCCAGGGTCAGGCCGTCGATGGGATTGGGCCGGTCCAGCAGAATGACGGGGCGGCCGGCCCTGGCCGCGCCGCGCAGCAGGTGGAAAAGCGTGCTGAGGTAGGTGTAGAAGCGCACCCCCACATCCTGCATGTCGAAAATCAGCGTGTCCACATCGGCCAGCATGGCGGCCGTCGGCTCCTTGATCGGGCCGTAGAGGCTGTAGACCGGCAGGCCGGTGCGCGCGTCTACCCCGTCGGCCACGGCCAGACCATCGGCCGCAGCGCCGCCAAAGCCATGCTCCGGGCCAAAGAGGGCGGTCAGGTGGACGCCGGCGTGCAGCAAGGCATCGACGCACGAGGTCAGATCGGGCAGCACGGCCGCGGGCTGCGTCACCAGGCCGACGCGGCGATCCCGCACCAGTTGCGGCTTCTCTTCCAACAGAACCTGAAGTCCGGTTTTGACGTTCATGGGCCGTTTCTGGCGTTTCCTGTGATCAGCGAGGGGGTGGCAACGGTCAGCAGCGAGCGAAATTTGTAGCGGTCGCTGCGGTAGGTGGAGTGGACAAATTCGATGGGCTGGCCGGCGCCGTCGCGCGTCAGCCGTTGCATGCGCAGCACCGCCGCGGGCAGGGTCAGCTCCAGCAGCTCCGCCTCGCGCGGCGAGGCCAGGGCGGCCTCGATGACCTGATCGGCCTGCGCGGGCTGGATGTCGTAGTCGCTGCGCAGCACCTGGTAGAGGGACTCGGCGCTGAAGTCATGCTGGAGGAGACCGGGGCAGAGCGCCAGGGGCAGGTTGGTGGTTTCGATGGCCATGGGGACGCCGTCGGCCAGGCGCAGACGGGAGAGCATCCACACGGGCGCGCCGACGGCCACCTGCAAGGCGGCCGCCAGCTCGGCGGAGGCTGCCATCTCACGCGCCTCCAGTACCCGGCTGGTGGGCTGACCGCCGCGGCTGCGCATTTCCTGGCTGAAGCTGGTGAGGGTACGCAGTTGCTGGTCGATCTTCGGCGCGGCAACGAAGGTGCCTTTGCCCACGCGGGTATAAATAGCGCCGTCGCGCGCCAGCTCTTGCAGCGCCTGGCGAACAGTCATCCGGCTGACATCGAACTGTTGCGTGAGTTCCCGCTCAGAGGGCAAGCGGTCATGGGGGCGGCAGCGGCCGGAGAGGATCTCGTCCAGCAGCGCTTCCTTGACCTGCATATAGAGCGGGTTGGGGGCCTCACGTTGTAGCGGCGCCATAGCCTCTCCTGACTGGTATAGATCGGTCTAGACCACTGCGCCCAGTCTAGCACTTTCCTGGGTCGTTGTCAAGGAGGAGTTTGCGGCGGCGCGGTTGAAAAAGCGATCGTTGGCGGCTATACTGTACGTGCTGATAGAGAAACACGACCGTTCGTGTGGTCTCAACAGGAGAAGACGCCATGAAGACGGTCACGGCTACAGAATTGCGCGCCAACATCTACCAACTCCTCGATGAAGTGGTGCGCAGTGGTCTTCCCATCGAGGTCAAACGGGGTGATCATCGGTTGCGCATCGTACCCATCGAAAAACCGGACAAGCTCAAGAATCTGGTTTATCGGCCGGATATCATTCGCGGGGATCCGGAAGAACTGGTAACACTCTCCTGGGAGGAGGAGGTGAGCCTTGATCTACCTTGAATTGTTCAGAAACCGGGTTTTTCTCGTGCGGCAGTAACTGCTCAGGTGCCAGGCACTTTTGAGGCGATTGCAGACAGAATTACCTCCGGCGACGTTGCTGCAAACGCAGATTCAAGTGCCTGGCACCTGTGGCTGAGCAGTTACGTGCGGCATGGTATTCGTCTGTGCAACGGCCTCTCAAGGCGCCATGGCCTTGATCTGCAAGACAAAAACCTGGTTTCTCACGCTCGGCCCCCGTCGATCTTCTCCACATAGGTGCGCAGCAGCGTCGTCTCTGTCCGTGCCGTGACCACGAACTCCCCCAGCGCGGCCGGCAACAGGCAGAAGCGCACCGCGGCCAGTGACGCCTCGTTGACCGTCGCCTGCCCTGCGATCACGCCCCAGATCTCCAGACTCTCGCCGGCGCAGAGGCCGTGGAACTGGGCCCCCGCGGCCAGCGTGACCC
>JACSRL010000631.1 GCA_014879765.1 Anaerolinea sp.
CCGCAGCGGTCCATCTCCCCCGGCGCGTCGGCCGTCAACGGGCTGACCGATTTTCACCTCAACGGCCAGCCGCTGTTCAGCCAGGTCGCGCAGCAGGTGCAGACGCTGCTGGCCGGCTCGGTGTTGGTCGCGCACAATGCCGCCTTCGATCTGAGCTTTCTGGCCGGCGAGTGGCGGCGACTGCGCTGGCCGCCGCGCCTGGGCTTCACCGTGGACACCCTGCTGCTGGCCCGCCGCCTGTACGCCTTTCGCCACAACAACCTGGCCGACGTGGCCCGCTCGCTGCGTGTGCGCATCGACCGGGAGCACCGCGCCATGGGCGACGCCTGGACCACGCTGCGCGTGCTGCAAGTCATGCTGGCCGACCTCAATCGCCAGGGCTCCGTGACCCTGGGCCACCTGCTGGACGCCCAGGGGGGCAACGTGCTCTGGCCGGAGCCGCCCAGCCTGGCGCTGCCGCCGCTGTTGGCCACCGCCCTGGAGGAGGAAAGGCGTCTCTGGCTGCGCTACCGCAGCCAGCAGGGCCAGATCAGTGAGCGCTGGGTCGAGCCGCTGGATGTGACCGGCGACGGCCGGACGCTCTACCTGGCCGCCTATTGCCTGGAGCAGGCCGAGCAGCGCACCTTTCGCCTCGATCGCATCCTGGCCATGCGGCTGGAAGATGACATGGAAAACGAGGGGAGCTGAGATCGATGGAGCCACAACTTATCGCTGAGCGCGCGGCCTGGAACCGGCTGCTGCTGGCCCTGCCCGCCCCGCATCTGCTGCAAAGCTGGGAATGGGGCGCGGTCAAGGGGCAGACCGGCTGGGCCGCGCACCGTCTGGCCTGGCCGCGGCCGGGCCAGGCCGCGCCGGTGGCCGCGGCCAGCCTGCTGCTGCGCCGCCTGAGCCGGCTGCCCTGGGGGGTGGGCTATGTGCCCAAGGGGCCGGTGCTGGACTGGGCTGACCCGGCCGCGCTGGAGCTGGCCCTGGCCGGCGTCGAGGCTGCGGCCCGCCAGCGCCGCGCGATCTTCGTCAAGATCGATCCCGACCTGGATCCTGACAGCCCGGCCGGCCAGCAGACGCTGGCCGCGCTGCGCCGCCGCGGCTGGCAGCCCTCGCCGGAGCAGATCCAGTTTCGCAACACCGCGCTGTTGGATCTGGCGGCCGGCGAGGAGGCGCTGCTGGCCGGCATGAAGCCCAAATGGCGCTACAACATCGGGCTGGCCCAGCGCCGCGGGGTGCAAGTGCGGCTGGGCGGCCCCGACGATCTGGCCACGTTCTACGCGCTTTATACCGAGACCGGGGAGCGCGACGGCTTCATCGTGCGCCCCTTCGACTACTACGCGCTGACCTGGCGCACCTTCATGCAGCCAGCCGATGCCCAGGCGCCCTGGGCCAGCCTGCTGCTGGCCGAAGTGGAAGGGGACGCGGTGGCCGGGCTGATCCTCTTCGGCTTCGGCGGCACGGCCTGGTACCTGTACGGCGCCTCCAGCCAGCGGCAGCGCAATCTGATGCCCAACCACCTGTTGCAGTGGGAGGCCATGCGGCTGGCCGCGGGCCGCGGCTGCGCCAGCTATGACCTGTGGGGCGCGCCCGACGTGCTGGAGGAAAGCGACGGGCTGTGGGGGGTATGGCGTTTCAAGGAAGGCTTCGGCGCGCAGTTCGCCCCCCACATCGGCGCCTGGGATTTCCCCGTCCACCGGCCGCTCTATCGCCTTTACACCGAGGCCATGCCGCGCGTGCTGGACTGGATGCGTGGCCGGCACCGCCGACTCTAACGAAAAGGATGCACTCAAAATGAGCTGATGCCCAGACTTCGGAAGTCGCCGAGTCCTGTGCGCGAAGCTTTTCGCTGTCAAGAACCTGACATCGCTTCAACCGGCGACTTCCGAAGTCTCGTCGGTTCACGGGGAGCGCCGGCGCGTTGTGCTCGGAACCGCCGGCGCTCCCACCTCTACCGGATCACCAGCACCCCGCCCTCATCGGCCCGAAGCTGCCCGCCGGGCTGGATCGTCACCTGCACCTCCCCGTCTGCGGCGCTGCGCTGCACGTCGTAGCCCTCGCCCGGCGTCAGCCCGGCGATCAAATGGAGGGCCGCGTTGGCCGGCGCGCGGTAGCGCAGCAGCGCAGGCGGGGTCGGGGAGGCGGCCTGCGGAAAGAGCGCCAGCGTGTCGCCGACCAGCGCGCCTTCCCATGCGCCATCCTCGCTGCGCACCAGCGCCGTCGGAAGCGCCGCCGCGCCCTTGTCTGCGCCCTGCAGCACGTGCAACATGCGCACGGAGGCGGGCGCGCCCGGCG
>JACSRL010000099.1 GCA_014879765.1 Anaerolinea sp.
TGCGGCTCTACTGGTTCGCCGATCACATCGAGATCAGCAATCCAGGCGGGCTATATGGCAAGGCGTCGCCGGAGAACTTCCCCTACGCCGTAGGCTATCGCAACCCTGTCATCGCCGAGGCCATCCGCGTTCTGGGGTACACGAACCGCTTCGGCCAAGGAGTGTTACGGGCGCAGAAGGCGTTGGAGCTCAACCAGAACCCCCCGGCCCGGTTCACCTTTGATCCACACTACTTCTCGGTGCGTATCGACGCGCTCAGCCAACGGCTGGCTCGGAGGGCCGGCCCAACAGAGCTGGCTTGACATTCCGTCATCCTCGCCTACAATGGGATCAACTCCCCAGAGAAGGCGAGAACGGCCAGGTCTCCAAGCCAAGCCGCCTCGCCTCTTCATTCAAAATCTAAGACCATGTTCGTGTTCAGTCTTATGGCGCACCTCACTTGGTCGACCATATACTGCGGCGGAAACCGCCTTGCGAGAAATTAGCAATCATATTCCTTCTTATTTTCGCCAGCCTCCGTCTTGAGATATCAGCAAGGCTAGTCCTCTGATATCCAATCAGCTTCAGGAGGAAGGTCATGAGTGGAAATCCTGTAGACAAGCGAAATATGCTCCGTCGATTCAGCGCAAAATACCATATCATGGTGTTGTTATAAGCACTGGTAATTGGCTCGCTTGGGGCGTGTTCAGGTGACCAAAGCGACCAAGTGAGTAGCTTGCATGCAACAATTGAAGCGCAGCAACAACAGATTGCTCAACTTAGCGGTGACAAAGACCAAGACGCGCAGATTAGCCCGACTAATCGGCTATGTGTGATGAACCTTGGAGGCTCAAGATGACATATCGAGAGATTGCGGCGGAGTTCAAGCAGTTGCCCATTGGAGAGCGCCTGCTGCTCTTGGAGGAATTGACGCGCTCGTTACGCGTCGATCTTTCGGAGGTCAAGAAGTCACAGAATGGCGGTGGATTCACGCTGCGGCGAGGTATGCTGAAGCCTGCAGGATCGATGCCCACTGATCAAGAGCTACAAGAAAACTACGTTGATTACCTGGTCGAAAAGTACTTATGATTCGAGTCTTGCTGGATACCAACGTTGTTCTTGACTTCTTGATGGATCGCGCGCCTTTTGCCGATGCTGCCGCGGCTGTTTGGGAAGCTAATCGAAAAGGACAGATCGAAACCCACGTTTCAGCGATCACACCAGTCAATGTATTCTACATTGCTCGCAAGCTCAAGGGGATGGAGGAGGCCCGGAAGGCTGTGGAGGGTCTGCTGGCGGAATGTCGCGTTGCGCAAATCGACCTTGATGTGCTCCAAGATGCGCTGACGCTACCATTCCAGGACTACGAAGACGCCGTCCAGCTTGCCAGCGCAGTTTACAGCCGTTTAGATTTCCTGGTTACACGCGATCCGAAAGACTACACCAAGGCGAGCTTGCCGGTGCTGTCCCCGTCTGCTTTACTGACGCACCTGCCTACTTTACAGGATGAAGATGACGTTGTATGATGCTTTGCCGGCTGGCTGGGTATGGACGACGCTGGGCTTCGTGGCCTGCGACAGCGCCGTCCTGCCCTCCCCCGATGTGCTGGCGGCCGAGATCATGGAGGACCTGCAGGCCGCGCTGGCGCAGTTCAGCCTGATCCTGGGAGAACCGGGTGATGCGATTCTTGACTAATTCCCTGACCTGGGTAAAATACGATCCTGTCAGGCAGTTGTGCTTTTACAACAGAACGATGGAAAGAGCTTCCTGGACACTGCGGGCCCGTGGCCTAGCGGGAAGGCGCCTCCTTTGCACGGAGGAGATCGTCGGTTCGAATCCGACCGGGTCCACCTCCGCAGCGCCAGGCGCCGGCGGAAGAGCTTCCATCCATCGTGATCCATTGTCGATGCGGGCGTAGTTCAGCGGTAGAACGTCTCCTTGCCAAGGAGAAGGTCGTGAGTTCGAGTCTCATCGCCCGCTCTTTAGCGACTAGCAGGTGGCATCTGGCGTATGGCATTGAAGCTTCAGTGGCATACGCTAGTTTGATTGTAGCCCCTGCCAGGCGCTGACCATGCCGAAGTAGCTCAGTTGGTAGAGCACGCGACTGAAAATTGCGGTGTCCCCAGTTCAAGTCTGGGCTTCGGCACCAGGTCTTTCCCCGGACTGCGTCTGGGGCAGCATTCGGGGATCGTCTAATGGCAGGACAGGGGACTTTGGATCCTCTAATCGTGGTTCGAATCCACGTCCCCGAGCTTGCACCTTGGCCGATGACCGCCGTTAACAGAGCAGGCTGAGCAAACGTTGTATGGTGACCATAGCTCAATTGGCAGAGCACCTGGTTGTGGCCCAGGAGGTCGTGGGTTCAAGCCCCACTGGTCACCCCATTCCGTAGTTCAGAACGCCCAGACGTATTGCGTCTGGGCGTTTTTTGTTCTGTTGGCAGAGGCCGCGGCGACTGCTTCGATGGTCGGAGGCAAGAACAGCCGTGACATCCGTGTTGGTGCTCAACGCTACCTATGAACCGCTCAGCGTCGTCTCGATCAAGCGCGCGGTGGTTCTGCTGCTCAAGGAGAAGGCCGAGCTGTTGGAGGCGGCCGAGACCACCCTGCGCGCCCGCGGCATCGCCATGCCGGTGCCGCTGGTGATCCGCATGGTCTATTATGTGCGCATCCCACGCGCCATGACCCTGCCCCTCTCCCGCCGCTCCATCATGGCGCGCGACCAGTACACCTGCCAGTACTGCGGCGCCACCCCCCTGCGCGCCGAGTTGACGCTGGACCACATCCTGCCCCGCAGCCGCGGCGGCCGCACCGAGTGGGAGAATGTGGTGGTGGCCTGCCGCGTCTGCAATCAGAAAAAGGGCAACCGCACCCCCAAGGAAGCGTTGATGACCCTGGCGCGCCCGCCGCGCCGCCCGCGCTATGTGGCTCTGGCGTTGCTGGGCGAGAACAGCCAGCGCGAGGCGTGGAGCAAGTATCTGTTTTAAGGGCTGGAAACACAAACGGGCTGCCCCTCTCAGGGCAGCCCGTTCGTTGTCGCGCCGTAGCATCTAGCGGATGATCCGAGGTGATGCTACGGCGCTAAGGGTACTACTAGACATTAGCATCACCTCCTGTTGTAAGGATGGCGTATGGGGGGCCGGCTTGCCGCCGGACAGGCACAATTATGGCACACAATCGTGCATCTGTCAATTGCGCACGTGGCTGTCGTCAACTGTCACCGGGCCGGTGATCGCGATCGCGTCGAGGCTGACCGCGCAGCGCCAGGCGTAGACCTCGACGCCGGCCGCGCAGGCGCGGCGCAGCGCGTCGGCAAAGGCCGGATCCGCGCTGGCATGGGGCGCAAAACGCAGCGCGTCGCTGCGCTGGATCACGAGACCCACCGCCACCCGCTCGCCCGCGCGCCGCAGCGTGACCAGTTCCTCCAGATGTTTGACGCCGCGTGTTGTGGGCGCGTCGGGGAAGCGCGCACAGCCCTCCTCCACCAGGGTAACAGATTTGATCTCCAGCCAGCAGCGCTGGCCGTTGGGGCCGCCGCTGAGCAGGAAATCCAGCCGGCTGGCGCCCACGCGCACCTCAGGCTGGACGTGGCTGTAGCCAGCCAGCTCGGCCAGCCGGCCGGCGGCCAGCGCCTCGGCGGCCAGCCGGTTGGGCAGGCGCGCGTCCACCGACACCAGCACGCCGGCGTAGGCCACCAGCGCCAGATGACAGGCAGTCTTGCGCCCGGCCTGGGCCGGGGCCGGCGCCACCCAGACGGCCGCGCCCGGGGTGAACAGCTCGCCCAGCCGGCCGGAGTTGGCGACGTGCGCGGGCAGCGTCTGGCCGTCCAGTTCCACCAGGGCGCGGAAACGGTTCTCGCGACGGATGAAACGGGCCGGCAGCAGGGGGGTGGGCCAGTTCATGGCAGCGTGTCGGGGGATTCGAGCTGTGCCAGCGCCGCGTCCAGCGCCTGGACGCTGGTGAGCTTCGCGGCGGTCTGCAAGAAGGCTTGCAGCGAGGGGCTGAGCGCCCGCAACTGTTCCAGCTTGGGGCCGATGGGATCGCTGGCGGCCGCGCCGGTGGCATAGCTGCCGTGGAAGGCGAAATAGGCCTGGTTCAGCACCCGCAGATAATAGCCGTGCTCGGCAAAGGTCTTGCGCCGCGCTTCCATGAAAGCCTCGGCCTCCTCCACATAGCCGCCGGCCAGCAGTTCATCGACCACCAGCCGCGTGGCGCGCATCTCCGGGCCGAACTCGAAGGGCTGCGGCTCGTTCAATGGAGTCTCAGCTTCGTCGGGCGTCTGCACCGGCGGCTCAGGCGGCGGCAGCAGGTCGGGATAGTAGCGGGCCAGCAGCGCGCGGCCCAGCTCCTCGCCCGCGATGCTGGCCACCGTCTCGTTGATGGTCACGTGCTCGCCCCCCTCCAGCATGGCCCAGCCCAGCGGCTGAAAGGCCAGGTAGTTGTGGATCCACTCGTGGGCGATGGTGTCGGCCGTCCAGGGCAGGCCAAAGCGGTCGATGACCATGGTCGGATAGACGCCGTAGCCGCCGATGCCGGTGACATAGGCCGCCACATTCTCCTGTTGGGCAATCTCTTGCTCCATGGCCGCGCGGGCCGCGCTGTCCATCCCCGGCTCCAGGTCCACGGCGCGCAGGCGCTGGATGCGGTCGCGCGGGGAGACCACCAGCAGTTGCGGCGGCTCGTTGAAGCGCATGCGCACCGGCGGCCAGACCAGCCCGGCCCTCTGCAGCCCCTCCGCCTGGAGGATGACGCTCATCTGGTGCTCCAGGATTGCCTCGACCGTGCTGGCTTCGGCGCTGAGCTGTTGGCGCAGGGCGGCCAGCTCGGCGCGCTGGGCCGCGGTGGCGGCTGCTGCGTCGGTCACGGCCGGGTCGGCGTAGGTGCGCTCGATCTGGCTGGACAGCTCGCTGGCCTGCTGGGCCCGCTCCAGCCAGGCGCGCACCATCTGCGTCGCCTGCGCCTCCGCCAGCTCGGCGGCCGGCTTGTCCACGGCATCCCCCAGCTTGCTGGCCACTGAGTTCAGCGTCCAGGTGGTCAGATCAAAGCGCTGGCCGGCCGTCGCGGCATCGATGGCCAGGCTCAGCCCATCGGGCGGCGGTCGCCAGGCAGCATGCAGCAGCAGGATGGCCGCTGCGCTCACCGCTGCCAGCCACAGCCAGGCGCGGCGGGAGACCGCCCGGCGTCGGGCCGCCTGCGCCGGTTGGCCGGCGGCGTCTGGGCTGGAGCGCGGCCGCAGCTTGTGGTTCGTGCTGCCTGTGGATGCAATAGAGGACATGAAGATGATCGGTATCGTGGGTGACGCCACTGGCGCGTGCGCTGCGCCGAGACCGACGCCATGGGCGAGGAGCAACCCGCCATTCCTCTCAACAAAACTGCCCTGAGGTAGCGTCCGTCACATCAAGCAGCGGGCGCCGCCTCAAGGCAGCTTTGTTTCGGTCTGGCGGGCAGGCCAGCGGCTGGCCTGGTCAGGGGACGCCAGATGGGGCCTATTCCCTGGCCTTGGCTCGTTGATGGAGCAGCTCGAAGTTCTCGTACAGCCGGGGATCGATGGCCTGGCGCATGCCTTGAATCACGCCGGCCATCGCGTTCCACAGCAGGTCGATGCCGCCGAACAGGTCGAAGAACACATCCTCGCGCACCAGTTGATGTTTGACCAGCACGCCGAAGAGCTCCATCACGCCGCAGATGTCGTTGAAGTGGCGCCATTCCTGGCTGCCCGACGGATAGCGGCGCTGGAAGCTCTCGTAGTCCGTGGCCTCCAGCTCGGTCAGCGCCCAGGACTGGGCCGCGCGCACATGCGGCTCGGTGGCCAGCTCGTACAGTTTCAGCAGGGTCGCGACGTCGTCGCAGGGCCGGGTGTCCACGGTGCGGCTAGGCCTCCACGAGCTGCCAGCGTTCCACCATGTGGCGCTGCACCACCATCTCCTGGCCGTTGTCCAGCAGCAAGAGCGCCGAACCCAGGTCAGACCACTGCACCTTGCCGGTCACGGTATGGCCGCTGCGCATCTCCAGACGGATCGGCGCGTCCTGTTCGACCGCCTCCACCAGCGCCGCGCTCAGCGCCTTGCGGGTCCACTGCACGCGACTGGTCAGCTCTTCGGCCGGCACCTGATAGTAGGCGGCCAGGCTGGCCAGCTCTTCTTCGCTGCCTATGGCGCGGTAGCGCTGCTCCATCTGCCGGTAGTCGCCGGCCTTGACGCCGGTGGCCTCTTCCACCTCCTGCGGCGTGGGGCCACCCTTCATCGCTCGCAGATAGCGCAGATAATCGCCGGTGCTCATGACTCGTCTTCCTCTGCCGCCGCTTCTGCCGCCGCTTCTGCCGCGGCTTCAGGCGCCGCTTCAGGCGTCGCCGCGCGCTCAGGGGCCGGCGTGACCTGGTAGAAGGCGATGGCCAGCTTCTGCACGGTGATCTCGTCGCCGCCGTTGGTGCTCAGCGTCAACGCGTAGGGGCTGAAACCTTGCAGCGTGCCCTCCAGCGTCGATCCGTTGAAGAGGGTCAGGTGCATGGGGCTGTTGTCCAGTTGCACCTGGGTCAGGTAGACCAGCTCGTGCTCGTCCACCGACTCGGGCAGGTAGGGGCGCTGCCGCTTGCCCTTGGGGCGCTCCGGCTTGCGCTCGGCGATCATCTCCTGACAGGTGGTCAGCAGGTGCGATGCCTCTTTGCGGTTGAGCATGCTCAGCGGCTTGCCGGCCAGGCGCAGCAGGTCGTCGCCGGACATGTCCAGTTGCTGCAAGAGGATCTTCAGATGCTCAAGCTGGCTGGGGCGAGCGGGCGCGACCTGCGGCCGTCGCTTGAGGCCGCCCGGCTTCTTGGGCGGGCGATCCATGCGCCGGTCCATGCGGTCGGGGCCGCCCGGTCGGTCCTGGCGATAGGGGGGCCGCGCCGGCCGCGCGCCTCGGTCATTGTCATAACGCGGCGCCGAACGATCGCCATAGCCCCGGTTGTAGTCGCCGCCGCCGTAGCTGGAGCGGCCTTCGCCCCCGCCATAGCTGGAACGGCCTTCGCCGCCGCCGTAGCTGGAACGGCCTTCGCTGCCGTAGCTGGAACGGCCTTCGCCGCCGTAGCTGGAGCGGCCTTCGCCGCCGTAGCTGGAACGGCCTTCGCCGCCGCCGTAGCTTGAGCGGCCTTCGCCGCCGCCATAGCTGGAACGGCCTTCGCCGCTGCCGTAGCCGGAGCGGCCTTCGCCGCCGCCGTAGCTGGAGCGGCCTTCGCCGCCGCCGAATCCGGAGCGGCTCTCGCCGCCGCCGTAGCTGGGGCGGCCTTCGCCATAGCGCGGCGCATCGTTGCTGCGGTTGCCATAGCTGGAGCGTCCAGGGTCATTGCTGTAGCGCGAGCCGGAATCGTAGCGCGGGGCAGTCGAGTCGTAGCGCGGGCGCGCGGGCGCGTCCTCCTCCTGGGTGGAGGGGGCAGCCGACCGGCTCGGCCCGCGCGGCGGCGGATCAGAGAGTTCTTTGATCTCCTCGACGTCGATTTCCAAGGCGCCGGCCAGGCGTTCCAGGTCGCGTTCAGGAATCGACCGCTCCCCCAGTTCATACGCCTTGATCAGCGCAGGATGGACTCCGGCCGCGCGTGCAAGCTCGTCGATAGTCATGCGTTTCTGGCGGCGAAGCTGCCAAAGATCTAGTGCCATGGTTTCTCCCTTCGGAAATGTGTGTTCCTACGAATGATTTGCCAGTGGATCGTGGTCGGCGTCCTGGCCCACGCCGTTGTCCATCCCTTCGAGAGCGGGCAGCTCCTCCAGCGATTGCAGCCCGAAGTGCTGCAAGAAGTCGAAGGTAGTGCGAAACTGGAAAGGCCGGCCGGCCTGTTCCAGGCGCTCCCCCTGCTCCACCAGACTGCGGTGGATCAAGGTGCGCAACACCCCGTCGCTGGCCACGCCGCGCAGCTCATCGATCTGGGCCCGGGTCACAGGTTGCTTGTAGGCGATGATCGCCAACGTCTCCAACGCGGCCGGGGAAAGCCTGGTCGTCAGGTCAAGGCCAAGGAAACGCTCGATTGCGGCCGTGGCTTCGGGCGCGGTCACCAGTTGTACCCGCTCGCCCAGACGTTGCACACGCACGCCGCGCAGGGCTTGACCCGCTATCAACTCAGACAGGGCTGCTTCGATGCGTTCGGAAGACTCCTCCAGGGCGTCCGCCAAGGTGCTGACCTTGACGGGCTCAGGAGCGACAAAGAGCAAGCTTTCCACCAGGATGACCACCTCGGCTATCGGTCGAAGTGGGGCGCCGACTTCGGCGTTTGGATCAGCAGACATTGGTTTCCCACAGCTTCTAGCAGGACGACACCCAAAGTCCTGCGGCTTTGGCAGCCTTTTTTTGCAAGGAGGCGACATCCTCGCGCTGCCAAAGTGTGCGACCTGTGCGACCAGGCATGGCGATACAGTTTCATCAATCCCCTGAATTCGATGCGCGCCAGCTTCCGCACGCGGAATCGCCGATTGACCGGGCCCAGAGAAACCGCTCCATGGAGCTTCTCTGGACCGGGCGGGGGCGCTGGCTTCTCAGGGTCAGTCTAGGGCAAGGAAATTATACCAGGATGTTCGTGGTTGCGCAAGTTGGACGATGGACGCTCGGTCAGGCGCTTTCATGGAAATCGCCGCCAGAGCGCCGGGCGCCGATGCGCAGCTACTTTGGCATCAGAAACCGGGTTTTTCTCGTGTGAGACAAAAACCCGGTTTCTGAACGACTTAAAAGTCCAGGAAGAAGAGCTGCTCCAGATCCTGCTCGGTGGCCACGCCATCGGCCAGGCGTTGGCGCAGACGCTCCGCCTCACTTTCGGGATCGCCCACGGCGCGGAACAGGCCCAGAAAGCCGTGGTCAGGCTCAGGCAGCGCGGTGGGCAGCTCGGGCGTGCGGCCATAGATCAGGTCGATGGTCGCCTGCAGGACGCGCGGGTTCTTGGGCAGATTGCGGTGGCTTTCCTGGATGTAGTACATCTGCGCGCCGGGCAGCACGGCCGAGTGGAGCGGCACCGTGGAGTCGCCGGAATTCTCAGCCTTGTCGTCGGAGATCACATCCAGGCTGGGGCGCTCGCCTTGCGGGTCGAAGTGCAACAAGGCCTTGACCTTGGTCTTGAGGTGACAGCCGGCGATCTCGATCATGGGCACGGGGTGGTCGAAATCGGCCAGCAGCTCATGGAATCGCTTGCCCGCGTCCAGATAGTCCTGGCGCACCCCCTCCAGCCGCCATTGGGCCGCGTCATAGGGGTCGAAGTTGAGCGGATAGTCGAGCTTGGCGGGGAAGATGTCGCGCGGCGCGGGGAGCAACTGATAGACGCTGGGCATGTTGAGCACGAAGCGTTTGAGGGCGTTGTTCTTGTTCAGCGCCTCGGCCAGCGCCATCATGCGGTTGCCTTCCCACAGGTCGCCGACCGCGCCGGCCGCGCCAAAGTGGGGGGTGCCGTGCATGATCACCCGCTTGATCCGGCGCCTGGCCTGCTCAGGATGGCGGGCGATAAAGGCACGGGAGACCAGCCCGCCCATGCTGTGGCCGACCAGCGTGAACTGCATGGCGCCGTCGCCGTCGGCCCAGCGCTCCAGCGTCCGGCTTAGCCGGTCGCCGTTGACCTCGATGGGCAGACGCCAGTCATAGGGGAACTCAAAGAGCATGCACTCGCGGTGCAGCGTCAAGGCTGGCTGAAGATAGCACAGCCGCTCACAGCCGGTGGCCACGGTCAGGATATTGGGGCTGCCGTCGGCCGTGCCCGTCGCGTTGAGCTCCAGATAGTGGCCTTCCCCCCGGAGAAAGAGCGCGGGGTTGAGCCAAAGCGGCATGATTTTCCCCTGCACGCTGGCCAGCAGCGAGCCCATCAGACCCGGCAGCAACACCACCGCCTCGCGCGGGCCGCTGAAGCCGCGCATTTCGGAGTCGCTGCGCATGGCAGCCACCGTATCGGCGCCGAAGAGCTGCGCGGCGGCCGCCTGATTCTTGCCGGCGTCCAGCTCCTGCTGGATCTCATCCAGCGACGATGCAGACCAACGATTCAACAGATCACTTGTATCCATGGTCGATTCTCCTCAGGGTCAATACAGTCGGTGGGTCGTTTTTGGGTCGTCCTGCAAGCAGGCGTATAATGGCGCCACACACCAAGACTTCGGAAGTCGCTCGCTCAGGAGCAGCAGTGGCGCTGCGCACCTTGTGGCGCTTTCCGCAGTTTCAGCACGCCTCAGAACAGGTTTTCAGTCCGATGACGGAGCGGGCAATGGATCACGAACAGCAGATTGTGGGCTTGACAGGCACCGTATCCCAGAGCAATGCGCTTGTGGTGGGGCCGCCGTGGGGCGGCGCGCGCGAGGCGATTCGGTCGATTCTCAGGCGGCGGGGGCATTTGGTTGAGTTTGCCCCGGCCGATCTCGCCGTCATCCAGGCGGTCGATCAGCTCAGCGCCTTCGATCTGGTGGTGCTGGAGCTGGACAGCCAGGACCTGGAGGCGGTGCAGCTCTGCGGGCAACTGCGCCAGGTGACGCTGGCGCCGCTGCTGGTTGTGGTGCCGGAGACGGGCCGCAGCCAGGGCATTCGGGCGCTGGAGCTGGGAGCCGACAGCTTCGTGGTGGCGCCTTTCGACCGGCGGGAGCTGGTGGCGCGTGCCGAGGCGTTGATTCGCCGCTATCGCCACTCGTTTGCGCCGGTCGCGGCAGCCTCGGCGCCGGCGGGCAACAGCCCGGCTTCCTGACGATAGCGGCGGAAGCGCGCCAGGCGTTCCAGATCCAGGTGGGCGGTCAGATAGCCCGCGCGGCCCTCCGCCAGCACCCGTTGAATCGCCCGCAGATCAGGCTCGGCGCTGGGATCGGTGAGGGAGCTGACGCCGCCACAGCGAAAGGGGGCCTGCGAGCTGGCCGCCTGATCGCTGACCACCACAGCCAGCACATTCTCCTGGGCCCGGGTCATGGCCAGGGTGTGCCACAACATGCGCGCATAGGCGGGCTCAGATTCGGGGCGGATCGTCGTTTGGGCGGGCACGCAAAGTAGTTCCACCTCGCTCGCCAGGCGACGCGTCAGCTCAGGATGCCACAGATCGGAGCAGATCAGCACCCCCACACGCACCCCTTCCACCTCCAGCGCCAGCCGGCCGTTGCCTGGCCGGACGTTGCGGCGCAGCTCGAAGCCAAACAGACGGCGCTTGTCATAACGACCCAGCTCCTGGCCCTGCCGGCCGTAGACCACCGCGGTGTTGAGGCGGCTGTGGGTGGCCGCGTCCCAGCGCTCCACCGAGCCGGCCACCAGGTTGACGCCATGGCTGCGGGCCAGCTTGGCGGCGAAGGCCTGGGCCGCGTGCCAGGGGGCCTCGTCCCCCTCCTCGGCCATCCGTGCGTCGAAATGCTCCGGCAGCACCACCAGGTCCAGCGGCGTGGCCGCGGCCGCCTGGGCTACCAGGGCGGCGATGGCGTCGAAGGTGCGCGCCGGCTCTTGCCAGGTGATGGCAGGCTGGATGGCGCAGAGGGTGAGGGTGGAGGTGGACATGGCGGCATTATACCACGGCTGGGCGCGCGGTCAACTGCGCCGCGCGCGACGCAGGCTCAGCCAGGCCAGCGCCAGCGGCAGGCCGAAGGCAAAGGCCACCCCCAACAGGTGGCCCCAGTAGATGCTGCCGCCCAGCAGCGCCAGTCGCAGCGGGCCATAGATCAGCACTGAAAGCTGGGTGGTGAACAGATAGCCAACGCCGGCGCGCAGCCGGAAGCGGCGCATCCAGCGCTCCTGCTCCTTTTCCATCGCTTCACCGGCCGCGTCGGGGAGATCCAGCACCAGCCAGGGGAAGGGCCAGACCGCGTACCAGATGCGAAAGCCCAGCGAGAGCAGCGGGTAGGCCACGTTGATCTCTGCGGCCGCGCGCAGCGGGGAGCGGCCGCGCCAGGTGCGCCAGAGCAGCCACGCCCCCACCAGCGCCAGCAGGATCAGTCCCGCCCCGGCCAGCTGCCCCCGATCCAGGGGCAGATTTAGCTCGCGCCCGGTCAGCAGCAGCAGGGCCAGCGGCGAATAGCCCGCGCCGGTGACGGTGCGCAGCAGCCGCTGGAGCAGCAACAGCGGGGAGCCGTAGGGCAGGAAGGCGACGAGGGTCAGCAACAGCCAGGAGGCGGCCACGCCCAGCAGCAGCCGCAGCCTGCTGCGCGCGTCGGGCAGGCCATGCAGCGTCGCCAGCAGCAGGAAGGGGATGGGCAGCAGGCCGCTGAGCTTGGTGAGCGGGGCCAGCAGCATGACCGCGAAGCCCAGCACCGGCCGCTGGCGTCGCACCAGCAGCAGGCCAGCCAGCAGCCAGAAGATCATCAGCCCGTCGTTGTGGCCGTTCATGGCGAAGGTCAGCAGCAGCGCCGGGTTCCAGGCCCAGAGCAGGGTGTGCGCCGCGCGCCGGCCGGGTGTGCTGGCCGCCAGCAGCAGCCAGATCAACACGGCCGAGCCCAGCAGGGTCAGCGCGCCCAGCGTCTTCCACAGCAGCAGGCCGGCCAGCAGATGATCGCCGCTGAGCCGGGCGATGAGGCTCGCCGCGACCTGAAAGGCCGGGCCGTAGGGGGAAATGCCCTTGCCCCACTCGCCGGCGTAGGGCAGCCAGCTCTCCTGGGGGATGGCCGCCGAGGCCACCAGGTAGGGGTTCTGGCCGAAGATCGCCTCCACCCGGCCCAGCAGCAGATAGTTGTAGATGTCCAGGGCGTTGATGGGGAAGGCGCCGATCAGCAGCAGGCTGAACAGCGCGGCCGGCAGCAGGATCGCCGCCAGCCGCGGCGGGCGCTGGCTGGCCAGCGCCGCGCGATAGGCCTGCCAATAGAGCCAGAAGAGGGCCAGCAGCAGCGCGCTGTAGGCCAGCGCGCCCCACGGCCAGCCGGCAAAGGTGGCCACGTCGGGCCGGTGCGTGGGCAGGGCGTAGGGCGCCAGCGGCATCCAGACGCGCAGAATCAAATAGCCGGCCAGGCTGAGCCCGGCCAGCAGCCAGAAACGGCGCGCAGTAGCCCGATGATCCATTTTCATGTTTGTCCCCTAGCCGCTCGGGCCGGTCTTTGCGCAGCACCCCGGACGGGGCCGACCGAGCCCGCTACTTTCATCCACG
>JACSRL010000726.1 GCA_014879765.1 Anaerolinea sp.
GTAGCGGGCTCGGTCAGGAGACCGGCCCGAGCAGCCAGTAGCGGGCTCGGTCAGGAGACCGGCCCGAGCGGCCAGTAGCGGGCTCGGTCAGGAGACCGGCCCGAGCGGTTCGGAAAAGCTTCTGAACCGCAACGCAGCGACAGGCTGGAAACCAGGCACGTGAGTGCAGCTCGGCCAGCGTCTGATGGCATGGCCGGATGGAGCGCAACTGATGGCTAGTAAGAAAGTAACAATCAAAGGACGCGGAACCGAGATCTTTGGCCGCGGCGTTGATCTGCTCTTCGGCGAGGAGGTCGATGACCAGCCAGATCTGGCGCTGCCGCCAAACGGGGCAGGGCCGGCCGCCGGTGACGACGCGTCTCAATGGCCGGCCAACACGGTGGCAACGCCGCTGTTGACGGACCGCGCGCGCGAGGCCGCCTACCTGGACACGGCCAGCCCCACCCCAACCGCGCTGGCAACGCCGGCGGTCGCAGAGATCCCGCGCGAGGCCGCCTATTTGGACACGGCCGGCGCGGCTCAGGTCGCGTCGACGCCTGGGGACGAGTATCTGCGCCCGGCAGCCGAGGCCTTCATCTCGATGCAAGCGCCGTCGAACGCGGCCGATGACATCCCCCTCCCCGCAGCGCCGTCGGACCCATCGCTGCCGGTCGATTCCATCGAAGGTCCGATCGTCGCTGAAGCTATGCAGACCGACACTGAGGGTGACACCATGCCAACAACCCATCCCGACAACCCAGTCAAAACCGCCAACAGGCAGCAGCCCGGTGGCGCAACGGAGGAGCGAGAGAGCCGCAAGGTAGGCGTTCCTTCCAACAACGGCGCAGCAGGCGCCGACGATTCGACCCTCTCCGCCGACATCGCCAAGGAGGAGGGCACGGCGCTGACCCGGCAGGAGGCCAGGGAGATCGCCAGCAAACTGCGCCGCAGCGATCTCAACGCGCTGGATCGCGAGGTCGATGCGCTGTACGTCAAGGTCGGCACGCTGCTCAGCGGCCACCGCCAGGAGGCCACGATTGCCTTCGACATTCTGCGCCGGGTGCGCATGATTCTACTCAAGGACCCGGAACGCTACGCCGATGCCGAATATCTGGTCAACCAGGTGCGCGCCCGCACCAACCAGATCGAGCAGAGCATCGAAGGAGGCCGCCTCCATGCGCCCCGCATCTTCACCTATCAGACCATTTGGCTGGTGATTCTGGGCTTCATGGCGCTGGCGACCACGGTCAACGGCGTGACCTTCCGCGCCTGGGCATCGGTTCTGCTGGGCATCCCGATGGAAAGCGAACAGCTCAACTGGGCCGTGCTCTTCTTGAGCACCCTGGCCTGGGGCGGCATCGGCGGCGTCACCTGCGCTTTCTGGTCGCTCTATCATCATATTTCGGTGGTGCGTGATTTCGACCCGGTGGAGACCCTGTGGTACTACTCGCAGCCTCTCTTGGGCATGGTGTTGGGCGGCATCGTGTTTCTGATCATGGGCGCCGGCTTCTTGGTAGTGCAGGTGGACCTGAGCACCCAAAACGCGGCCCAAAGCTCGGCGGCGTTGGGGGCCAGGCTGTTGCCGGCCGCGGTGGCAGTGATTGCCGGCTTCCGCCAGAACATGGTGTTGGATCTGATCGAGCGCATCATTGCCCTGATCATCCCGGGGCAGGCGGCCGAGGAGCAGCCTACCCTGACAGCGTATCAGCCGGCAAATCAGCAACCCCCTGAAGAGCTTATGATTTGACGAGACTCCGGCGGCCAAGTATAATTGGCGCTGGATAGCCAACGAACAGAACCCATTCGGGCCAGCAGGCAAGAACACGGGTGAGGAGCAGGTCTAGCCTCTCCCGTTTCTTGTTGTTTAAGGGCTTCAGACAAAATCGAATTCTCTGCCCGCCGCGGCGGCGTCAGAGTATCCAAAGAAAGGAACACGGACTTTTCTATGCCCAAGAGAACTTTCCAGCCCAAGGTGCGCAGACGGCTGCGCGTGCATGGCTTTCGCGAGCGCATGAGCACCGGGGATGGTCGCAATGTGATCAAGCGGCGCCGCATGCAGGGCCGCAAGCGCCTGGCCCCCACGGTGTCCTATCGAAAGCGGACCTGGTAATCCTTGAAACGGGAGCATCGGCTGGCCGGCCGCGACCGTTTCGACGAGATCCGCCGTCATGGCAAATGCTGGACTCATCGCCTGCTCGTGGTGTGCATCTTGCCCAACGATCTGTCCGGCAGCCGCTTCGGCTTCTCGGTCAGCCGGCGGGTAGGCGGCGCGGTGGTGCGAAATCGGGTGCGCCGCCGGCTGCGCGAGATCGTGCGTCTTCGCCTCTCCACAATTGCCCCAGGGTGGGATGTGGTGCTGATCGCCAGACCACCGATCGCCCAAGCGGAATTCCGCCAACTGGAGAACGCGGTCGGGAAAGTCCTCGCGCAGGCGGGACTGCATGCCGCCCCTCCAGTGTCTTCAGCAAAGTAGCCATCTGTTGCATTGACCAGCAAGGGCCAGGCGAGACGTTGCCATGAAACAAGTCGTGATATCCCTGATCCGTGGCTATCAGCGTTTCATCTCACCCTTGCTGGCCAGCAACTGTCGCTTTCAGCCGACCTGCTCGCAATACACGCTGGAGGCTGTAGACCGCTACGGCGTGTTCAAAGGGCTGTGGCTGGGCGCCAAGCGCATCGGCCGTTGCCATCCGTTCAACCCTGGCGGCTACGACCCAGTGCCCTAAACCGGCGGCGCTGGGCGATTCTTTGGTTGGAGTAAACGATTGACTATGTCGAAGAAACGGGCGCTAAGCCTGTTGATCCTGCTGGCGCTGGTGGCGATACTCCTGGCTGGCTGCGCGCCCGTTCGGGATGCCGAGGGCAACGTTTCGGCGCCCACCTGGATCGCCTGGCTGGCCGCGCCGCTGGCAGCCGTCATCCAGGCGCTCTATGAAAAGGTTCTGACCCCCTTGGGCCTGGATTCCTATGGCTTGGCCATCATCTTGGTGACGATCCTGATTCGCCTGCTGCTCTATCCGTTGACCCGAAAACAGATGGAGTCCATGAAGAAGATGCAGGCCGTCCAGCCCAAGATGAAGGAGCTGCAGGAGAAGTACGGCAAGGATCGCAACAAGCTGGCCGAGAAGCAGATGGAGCTGTACCGCGAGGAAGGGGTCAACCCGGCCGGCGGCTGTCTTCCGCTGCTGATCCAGATGCCGATCCTGATCGCCTTCTACTACGCCCTGCTGATGTTGGGCCCCAAGTTGGATCAGCCCTTCCTGTGGATCCCCAGTCTGGCTTTTCCTCCCTACTTCGGCGGCATGTCCTGGCTGACGCCGGTGACGCTCCAACACCTGTTATCGCCTGATGTGTGGCCCTATCTGATCTTGCCGGTGGTCTATGTGGTCTCACAGATCATCATGCAACGGATGAGCCAGTCGGCGAATCCCAGCCAACTGCCCGGTTCGACCAACACCATGATGATGATGATGCCGTTGATGTTCGGCTACATCACGTTGATCGTTCCCTCTGGCTTGTCGGTGTACTGGGTGACCTCCAACATCCTGCAGATCATCCAGCAGGGATTGACCACGGGCTGGACGGGGCTGTGGCCTCTGCGTGCTCCGGCCGCGGCTGGCGTCACCAAGGCTGGCGCCAAGAGCGGCGCGACGGCGGCGGCTGTCAGCGAACCAGCCTCGGGCAGCGCCGCTGCGGCCGACGAAATGTCGGCCGGCCGGCGTCGCAAGATGCGCAAGAAGAAGAAGTAGCCTATGACCCCACCAATAAGCGACGAATTTCGCGGCAAGAGTGTCGAAGAAGCGACGGAAGCTGGCCTGGCGGCCCTGGGCCTGAAGCACAGCCAGGTCGAGATCGAGATTCTCAGCCGGGGCAGCCGGGGCCTGTTGGGCTTCGGCGCCGAAGATGCCCGCGTGCGCATCACGCGCATTGCCACGGCTGAGCGGGAAGCGCCGGCCAAGGCGAAGCCCGTCAAGGCTGCGCCACCGGCGGAGAAGGCTGCGCCGGCCGCCAAAGCTGCGCCGCCGGCAGAGAAGGCTGCGCCAGCGGCCAAAGCTGCGCCGCCGGCGGATAAGGCTGCGCCAGCCGCCAAAGCTGCGCCACCGGCGGAGAAGGCTGCGCAGGCCATCAAGGCTGCGCCGCCGGCCGCCAAAGCCACCAAGACCGTCGAGGCGGGCGAGCAGGATGTCGGCGCCATCGCAGCCGAGCTGCTGCAAGGCATGCTCGATCGCATGGACCTGCGCGCCCGGGTGCAGGTGGTCGATTATCGCGGTGTGCTCGACGATGACCAGGACGCGCCGTTGATGTTGAACATCGAGGGTGAGGACCTGGGCATTCTCATCGGCCGCCGCGCTGAGACGCTGGCTGCCTTGCAGTATCTGACGCGCTTGATGGTCAATCACCGCGCGCACCGCTGGGTCAACCTGGTGGTGGACGTGGAGGGCTACACGGCCCGGCGCGAGGAGCAGTTGGTGCGGCTGGCCGAGCGCATGGCCGAGCGGGTGGTGAGCACCGGCCGCGCCGTGGCGCTGGAGGCCATGCCGCCGCGCGAACGCCGCATCGTACACATCACCCTGCGCAACCATCCTCAGGTTATGACGCAGAGCGTGGGCGAGGGCGATCAGCGCAAGGTGACAATCGTGCCCCGCTGACCCGGCGAGTGATCGATAAAAAAGCAGCGGTGACAGCTCCATGCTGTCACCGCTGCTTTTTGAATCGACGAGACTTCGGAAGTCGCCAGGTCTTGTGCGCAAAGCCCTTTGTCGTCAAGAACCTGGCATAACTTCAACCGGCCGGCTTTGCCGTCCGAAGTCTGGGCTTGTTCTGATCAGACTGCCCGGCCAAATACCCGGTGGTTCTTGTAGGGAACGCCGCCCAGGCTTTCCAGGTCACGGCGCATCTGGAGCGCGGTTTCGGCCACCTGCGTCAGATCGGCATGGGCAAAGCCAGCCTGCTTGATGGTCTTCTCCATCTCCGAATAGAGCAGCGCATTGCCGCCGCGGCCCTGGAACTGGGGCAAAATGCCCGCGCCGTTGACGATCACCCAGCGCGTGCGCCGGTATTCCAGCAGCAGATCGGCCAGGCCCAGCGGGAAGAGACGACCCTGGTGGCGCTGAATGGCGGCCGACAGGTCGGGAAAGGCAAAGAGAAAGCCCACCACATCCTCTTGGTGCAGGATGATTTTGATCAGCTTCGGATCGGCCACTGTCACCAGATCGTTGGTCACCAGCGCCAGCTCCGCGTCGGTGATGGGGATATATTCCCAGTTGTTCACGAAAGCCTGGTTGTAGGCCCGGCCGATGCGTGGGGCCATGGCGCGCAGCTCGGCCTTGTTGCGAAAGGTGACGACACGCAGTTGGCCGCGGGCTTTGATCTTGTCGGCGATGCTGTGGATGCGCTCCGGCAGGCTGAACTGCTGAGCGGTGATGTGGCAGGAGACGAAATCGACCTCTTTGCTGAAGCCGGCCGCCTCGGCGTAGGCGGGGTAGGCGGGTGGGTTGTAGAGCATCATGGTCATCGCGGCGCGCTGCTGGAAACCCTCCACCAGAAAGCCCATGCCATCCAGAATGCCGATTCCCTTGGGGCCAATGAGCTTGGTCAGCCCCCGCTGCCTGGCCCATTCCAGCGCCCGCTCGAACAGCGCCGCGGCCACGGCCGGGTCCTCCACGCACTCGAAATGGTAGAAGAAAGCGGTGCGGCTCTGATGATAGGCGTTGTAGTTGCGGTTTTCCAGCACCGCGATGCGGCCGACATCTTCCTTGCCCTGCACCGCCAGGAAGAAACCGGCGTCGGAATGTTGATAGTAGGGATGTTTGCTGCGGTTGAGCTGCAAGCGCATGTCGCCCATCAGCGGCGGCACCCACTGGGAGGAACCCCGGTAGAGGCGCAGAGGCAGTTGGATGAAGCGCGTCACCTGATCCTTGCGCGTGGTGTCGATCTGAAGAAGGTCCATCGGTGGGGTCTCCAACTCTCACCCAAGATTCCGGAAGCCGTCGTCTGGGGATCCATGCTGCCTATGCCAGCCGCGAGATCTGAAGTCTCGATGCAGCATTGGTTCGGGTGTGTTTGAAATGAGTGATTAGCGTAGGTCGAGTAGCGGGTTGAGGTAACGCGCATCGCATGAGGGCAGCCAATTCCAGCGTATCGAGACCGGAGCTGGCTACCTATGTCGTTCAACCAGATTCAAACACACCCTATTGGTTCAACCTGTCGCCGGACGAAGGCGGCGCAGGTGCTCCCGTGCCTCGTCGGCATAGGGGCCGCGCGGCGCCTGCTGCAAATAGGCCCGCCATTGTTTGACCGCCTCCTGGTTGCGCCCCTGTCCCTCCAGGGTGAGCGCCAGCCCGCGCATGGCCTCGGCCCGCTGCGGGTTGATGGTCAACACCTGCTCGTACAGATCGCCAGCGGCTTGCCAGCGCGACTGTTCACGCAGGATGTCAGCCTGGAACTGCAAGGCGCCCTCCCCGGTCTCGCCGGCCACGGTGGCGATGCGTCCGGCCCGCTCTGCCTGCGCCAGCGCCTCATCCAACTGGCCGTCGGCCTGATAGGCCGCCGCCAGGCGCAGGAAGTAGGCCGAATCCTCTTGCAGATCCCCCTGCACGCGCGCCGCCTCGCCATAGGCGGCCAGCGCATCCTCGGCGCGGCCGGCCAGCACCAGGGCGTCGCCCAGCAGCAGGCGATAGAGGGCGTTTTCCGGCTGGAGCGCCACAGCCTTTTCGTAGGCGGCGATGGCCTTGTCCGGGATGCCCTGCTCGCGATAGAGATTGCCCAGCTTGACGTGCGCGTCGGCATAGGAGCTATCCAACAGCAGCGCCGACTCGAAGCTGCTGACAGCCTGCTCCACATCGCCCCGCATGCGGTAGGTCTCGCCCAGGCCGACATAGGCCTGGACGTTGCGGGGATTGCGCTGGATGGCGGTCTCAAAGTCGGTGATGGCCGCCCCATAGCGCCCCTGGCCACGGCGCAGCTCGCCGCGCTGCACCAGCACCCGCGCGGCCTGCTCGTCGCTCTGCGCCAGCCGCAGGGCGCGATTGAGCATGATCTCGGCCCGGTCCAGGTTTTGCAGCCCTTGCAGGGCCAGGCTCAACTGGATGTAGGTCTCGACAGAGCCAGGGTTGAGCTCGGCGGCATGCTCCAGGATCTGCACAGCCTCGCGGAACTGGCCCCGCTCGATGGTGGCCTTGCCCAGCTCCAACTGGGCCTCGGCGCTGTTGGGGTTGTTCTCGACGGCCGCCTGGATCTGGGCAAAGGCCTGCTCGGTTTGGCCCTGGCTGCGCAACAACTGCGCCAGTTGCAGGTAGGGCGCGATCAAGGTGGGGTTTGCCTGCTGCGCGGCCTGGTATCGTGCGGCGGCCTCCTCCAGATCGCCCCCATCTCGGGCCAGGTTGCCCAGCCGCAGGTAGGCCTGAGCCGCGGCCTGGGGATTGCTCTCGGCCAGCGCGGCCACCTCGCCGATGAGCTGCAGCGCGCGCTCCGAATCGCCTGTGGCCTGATAGACCATGCCCAACTGCAGTTTGGCGTCCACCTGGTCGGGGTCGATGGCCAGCGCCTGCTCCAACGCGCCGATGGCATCGTCATACCGGCCCTGCTTGCGGAAGAGATCGCCCAGGAAATAGTACGCGACCGCGGCCTGATCCTCGAATTGCGTGGCCCGCCGATAGCGCCGCTCGGCCGCGTCCAGGTCGCCGACGGCCTCATAGGCCTGGCCCATCTGCACATAGGCCCCGGTGAAGGCGTCGCCGCCGGGCAGTTCCAGCAGATCGGCGAAGCTCTGAATCGCCTGCTGGGGCTGGTCGGTCCGGCGATAGGCCTGCGCCAGCCGGAAGCGGGCGTCCAGATTGTCGGGCGCCAGGCTGAGCGTGATGGAGAATTGATCCAGGGCGCGCATCTGCAGGCCGGAGTCCTCGTACAGCCCGCCCAGCGCCAGGTGCGCCTGCCAGGCTGCGGGCGCCAGCGCGATGGCCCGTTCGAGTTGCTCGGTGGCCTCGGCGTTCTTGCCCGCGCGGCGATAGGCCTGGCCCAGCCGCAGGCGCAGGTCAGCATCGTCAGGCAGCGCGGCCACTCCTTCCTGATAAACTTGCAACGCTTCGGCGAAGCGTTCCTGTGTCGTGAGCAGTGCGCCCAGTTGCAGATAGGCGGCCGCGTAGTTGGCGCGGGCAGCGATGGCATCGCGATAGCTGGCCAGGGCCGCGTCGATGTCGCCGGCTTCAGCCTGGGTGTTGCCGCGCTTGACCAGGGCGGCAGCCGCGACGGTGGGGTTGTCCTGGCTGCCCTGCAGGGCCTGTTCCAAGATGGCCGCGGCCGCGTCGGCGTCGCCGCGCGCCCGATAGACCTCGCTGAGCTGCAACAGAGCGTCGCCGTAGGCAGGATCCAACGCCAGCACCTGCTGGTAGCCCGCCTCGGCGGCGTCGAGATCGCCGGCCAGGCGATCGATCTCGGCGCTCATGAAGAGGGCCGGGACCATCTCCGGCGCAGTGGCCAGCGCGGCGTCGATGGCGGTCCGCGCGTTGTCCAGTTGGTTCAGCGCGATGTAGGCCTGGGCCAACTGCACGGCCCCTTCGGTGTTGGCCGGCGCCAGCTCGCGCAGCGCGGTCAGTTGTTCCACAGCCTTGGCCGGCTGCCCGGTGCGACGAAAGGCTGAGCCCAGCAGCAGCCGCGTCTGGGGATCGTTGGCGTTGATGGCCACCGCCTGTTGATAGTAGTCGATGGCCTGGCTCAGGTCGTTCTGGCTCTCCAGCACCCGCCCCAGTTCGACCAGCGCCCGGTAGCGGGTGGGGTCCAGCCGCACCGCCTGAAGCAACTGTTCTGAGGCGGCCTCCAGATCGCCGGCTCTGCGATAGGCCTGGCCCAGCTTGAAGCGAGCGTCGGCATCCTGCGGCGCGGCCTCCACCGCCTGCTGATAGATGGCCAGGACTTCGTCGAAACGTCCCTGCTGGTCGAACAGGTAGGCCAGTTGCAGATAGGCGCCGATGTAGCTGGGGTCGATGGAGAGCGCCCGCCGGTACTGGGTCTCGGCCATTTCGAGCTCGCCGCGGTCGCGATAGGTGTTGGCCAGCTTGGTCAGCGCCTGAGCCACCTGGCGCGGCTGTTCCACCGCTTGGGCGGCCACCTGGGCCAGCGCCTCCTCGGCCTTGGCCGTGTCGCCCATGGCTTGGTAGGTGGCGCCGATCTCGGTGTAGATATCGGCGTCGTCGGGGCTGATTTCCAGGCTCGCCTGGTACTGCTCCAGCGCCTGTTCGAATTCGCCTTGGGCGCGGTGCGCTGCGGCCAGCGCCAGCCGGATGTCAAGGCTGTTCGGCGCCCGCTCCAGCGCCTGTTGATAGAGGCTGATCGCCTCGGCCGGCCGGCCGCGGGTGGTGTACACCTGCCCCAGCCACAGATAGGCCCGCGCGCTGGTCGGCGCCAGCCGGACCGCCTCGCTCAACTCGGCCTCGGCCTGGTCCATCTGGCCGAGACGGCTGGACACCTGCCCCAGGAAGAAATGGGCGTCGGCGTTGCCTGGGGCGTTCTGCGCCGCGGCCTTGAACTGTTCCAGCGCCAGGTCCCATTGCTCCTGCGCCAGATAGATCTGCCCCAACTGGATAAAGGCGCCGACGAAGCTGGGGTCTTCCTGTTGCGCCTGCTGGTAGCGGGCGATGGCCTGGTCGGTCAGGCCTTGCAGCGCCTCCAGGTTGCCCAGGCGCGTCAGGGCCGAGGCGCGGCCGCGCAGGTTGGTGACGGCCGCGGCCAGCGCCTGGTTGTAGAGCTGTTCGGCGCGCGCCAGTTCCCCGCGATCCTGGTAGATGCCGCCGCTCTGGATGTAAGCGTCGCCAAAGGCCGGGTCCACCCGCAGTGTGCGTTCGTACTGGGTCAGGGCGGCGCTGGCGTCGCCGCTCAGGCGATAGGCCTCGCCGATCTGGAAATAGGCCTGGGCGTAGGACGCATCCTGCTTGATGGCCGCTTCATACTGCTCGATGGCCGGCTGGAACTCCCCTTGGGCCAGCAGAACATTGCCGATCTTGAGCGCGGGGACGGGGGAGAGCGGGTTGGCCTGGGCAGCCTGGCTGTAGCTGTCGGTCGCCGCCTCGAAATCGCCCGCGGCCAGGCGGGCGTCGCCGTCGGCGATGGCGCGGTTGAAGGCCACAGCATCGAACTGGCTGACGGCCGGGGGCGGCTGGCGGTTGGCCAGCAACAAGAGGGCAACCACCAGGAGAATGGGCGCTACGATCACCGCCGCCAGGCCGACGCGGGCGGGGGTTGACATGCGGGAGAGTCGTCGATTCAAGCTTGCCACGAATGATCACCAGTTGTCAATCAAGATTTGCCGTAACTGCTCAGGCTTGGCATTAGAAACCGGGTTTTTGTCTTCGAGAAAAACCCGGTTTCTGTACGCCTGGCTGAGCAGTTGCGATTTGCCGCTCCATTCGGGATTTCTGAACTCCCGACGGGGGATCGGATGGGCATTATACGTGCGGGCGTCGCTCCGCGCCAAACCAAGCCACCGCCAAACGGCGATCCCGGCGACGGCGCGGGGCGAGGCGGGATCAGCATCATCAATCTGGTGTGATAGACGGTCGCGCCGCCCCGTCTGGTTCCTGCTACACGTCTGGCTGGGCGGGCGCGCTGGGCAGCGCCACTGAAAAGATGCTGCCCTGGCCCGGTCCCGCGCTTTCCACCCAGATTCGCCCACCATGAGCCTGGACAATCGCCTGGCACAGCGCCAGGCCGATGCCCATGCCGCCGTGCCGCCGGGTTGAGGTGCTGTCCACCTGGTAGAAACGGTCGAAGATCAGCTCCAACTGCTCGCGTGCGATGCCAATGCCTTGATCAGCCACGGAGATGACCACGGCCCCGTCGGCGTCATGGGCCGACACCGTGATCTGCTGGCCTTTGCTGCTGAATTTGATGGCGTTGTCCATCAAGTTGCCCAGCACCAGATCGAGATATCCCGCCGCGCCCATGATGGGGGAGAGCCGATCGGCGGCCACCAGGTGTATCGTCACGCCAGCGTCGGCCGCGATCTGACGCCAGGCTTCCAGGGCTGAATCCAGCCAGTTGGGCGTGTTCAGGTGGGCAAGATGTAGCTCCTTCTGCTGGAAGGTCTGCAAGGTCAACAGGCTGTTGAAGATGAACTGCAGACGCTTGCCCTGTTGGGCCACGATGTGCAGGGCGTTGAGCTGTTCGCGGTTCAGCGGGCCCATCTCGCCGCTTTGCATGAATTCGACGTAGCCCAGCATCAGCGTCAAGGGGGTGCGCAGCTCATGGGAGACATTCTGGATGGCCTCCTCGCGCGCGCGCAACGCCCGGCTGAGCTTGGTGTTGCTTTCTTGCAGCGAGGCGTACAGATGCGCATTCTCCAGCGCGGCGCCGGCCTGGTCGGCGAAAGCCTGGAGCGCCTCGGCGTGCTGTTGGTTGAGGGCGCCCGGCTGCGTGCTGTCCAGGTTCAGGAATCCCAGCACCACCCCTTTGCTGATGATGGGCGCGGCGGCATAGGAGCGCGCCCAGCGAAAACCAGACGGCGCAATCCACCCCGGATCCTCCACCGTGTCCTTGATGGCTACAGGCTGATGGGTCTCGACCATGCGCCGCAGGTTGGGCGTTTCCTCCACGCTGAGACTGAGATTGATGACCGATTCCATCACGGCATGGTCTTGATAGCCCCGGATTCGCCGCACCCTGGCCACGCCCTGATCGATCAGCATGATGTTGCTGGCCTCGTGCGGCGCCACGGTGGCCGTCAGCTCCAGGATGCGGTCGAGCACCTCCTCCAGGCTCAAGGTGCTGGTCAACGTCGCCAGCGCGTTGCGCAGGCTCTCCGCCAGGGCATGCTGTTGTCGCTCCGCCTGTTCGGCCCGCACCCGTGCCGTGTCGTCGCGAAACACCGCCAGCCAGCCCTGCACAGCCCCGTCGTTGCGCATCAGCGGGGAGATGCGTATGTCGAAGTAGACAGGGGAATCCTGGTTGCCGACCTCCATTTGCGTCCGAACCGGGTGTCCTGGGATCGATTGTTGCGACAGCGAGGGCCAGGCGGGCAGGACTGAGGCTGCGGGCGCGCCCAGAATCTCCAGGAAGCGTTGGCCGATCATCTGCTGGGCCGCCTTGTTCAGATCGACCACGCGGCCCTGGATATCGACCACCGCCACGCCATCGGTCATGCTCTCGATCAAAGCGTCGCGCACCACCGGCATCAAATCGAGCAGACGATAGCGTGTAAGGGTCCAGACGGAGGCCATGCCGGTGACGATGAAGAGCACCGGCGCCGGGTCGACGTGGCGCAGGGGGCTGAAGCCGGCGTTGAAGATGACGTTGCCCAGCACGGGCGCGAGGGCGCCCACCAGGACAGCGCCGTTCTGGGCGCGTTGCAATGGCCCGCCACGCAGCAAAGCAAGCGTCATCAGGCCCACTGCCAACAAAACGAGGACGTAGGAATAGAGGGCTAACAGCCAAAACAGAGGGCCACGGGTCGCGGCCAATACAGCCACAGGGCCTGTAGCGTCGATGGCGATTGTGGGATAGAGCCAAAGCAGCCCCGGCGCGGTGTTGATCAGAACAAAGCTCACCAGCGGCACAACGACGGCTGCGGCCAGGGTGGCCGGCGTCACCCAGCGTTCATGGCCGGTAAACTGCAAGACGAAGATCAACCAGAGCGCCGGAGCGGCCAGAACAAAAATGAACTCCAATCGTTCCCAGAAGAGCTTAGCCGGCAAAGAGGCGCTGAGCATCTCGATGGCGTCAAAAGCCGACCAGAAGGCCAGCGTCAGCATCAAGGCGGCCAGGGACGCGGCGCCTGGCGTTGGCCGTCGCCGCCAGGCTGCCACGGCCAATGCAATCGACAAGAGTGTCGAAACAACCAGGAGTCCAGCATATGGATTGATCTGGGGCAACATCGCTCTCCACCTACCCGAATTGGTCAGTAGCCTGTCAAAGGTGTAACAATTCTAGGCATAGCGCAACTGTTCAGGTGCCGGGCACTTGCGCTTGACTTCGTAGCGTGAATTGGCTTCACGTGTCGCATGGCAAGCGT
>JACSRL010000824.1 GCA_014879765.1 Anaerolinea sp.
CGGCGCGGGGGGCAGCGATTTCACCGGTCGTCCCTTTGAGCCTGCCGGCGGCGACTTCGGCAGTTCCGGCGGCGGCTTTGGCGGTGATGCAGGAGGCAGCGGCTTCACCGGCCGTCCCTTCGAGCCTGCCGGCGGTGAATTCGGCAACGCCAGCGGCTTCGGCGGATCGGGCGGCAGCGACTTCATGGGCCGGCCTTTCGAGGCCGCGGGCGCCGAATTCGGCAGCATGGGCAGTTCTGGCTATGACAACGCCTTCGGCGCCGCGGGCGATTGGGCGGCCGGCTATGGCAAGCCTGGCTTCATGGGACGGCCTTTCGAGACGGCCGATCTCACCGGTTCCTCCGCGGGCATGACGACTGGTGAGCTGGGCGGCATGGGCGCGGGCGGCGGAGATTCAGGCGGCGGCAGCGGCGGCGGAGATTCGGGCGGCGGCAGCGGCGGCGGCAGCCCCAGCACAGCTCCGGCCGAGAGCGTCGCCGAGAAGGCCGCGTCGCCGGCGAGCAGCGGCGGCGGCAGCGGCTCTGGTTCCGGCTCGGCCCCGGCTGGCGAGATGCGCAGCCCCTTCGGCCGCAGCATGGGCGGCGCGGCCAGCGGCTTCTCCGCAGGAGCTGGCGGTCAGGGCGCTGACGCCGCGGCGCTGGCGGCTGCGCAGCAAACGCGCCTGCGCTTCCAGTCGCTGGGCGGCAGCGGCGGCGTCGGCGAACTGCGCGAGACAGTGCGCATCGTCAACGCGGCCGGCGCGCCGGCCGCCCCGGCTGAGGCAGCCAGCGGCGGCTCCGGTTTGCCCTTTGGCCTGGCTGCGGCCAGCCCCTTCCTGGCCTTGCTGGGCAAGATGGTCAAGGACAAGACCGACAAGCGCGATTGAAGTTGCAATCTTGGGCCGCGGCAGACGCGGCCTGAGCAGAAGATGGAGATACTATCATGGCTACTGGCGATTCCCCTGCCACGGCAACCCCGGCAGCAGGGCCGGTCAACGTCGTTCTCTCGCGCGACGAGTTGGCGTTGGTTCTGAGTCTTTTGCAGGCGCAAGCCCTCCCTGGCCTGGATCCCGACCCGCTGGGCGAGCGCACCCCTGACCAGCAGGATGCAGCCTTTGTTGCGGCCGCGCGCGGGCTGCGGGCGCGCGGCCTGGCGCGGGCGGCTGATCGACCGGAGGCCGCGCCTTTGACGATACATGTGGGCGTGCTGGCGGCCGTAGGCGCCTGCGCCTTCTCCGCCGGCGCGCTCTTTGTCTATCACTGGCCCAACGGGGCTGAGCAGCCGGTGCGGCTGTTCGGCCATCTGCGCGCTGATGCTTTCGTGATTCACACCCCTTACGAGGAGGTGTTGCACCGTTTCACCGCGCTGGCCAGCCGGGAGGATCTGGTGGATCAGCTCTTGGCCGTGTGCCAGATGCGCCAACAGCCAACGACTGTGGCGGGCGAGCTGCGCCTGGCTGGCGCTGACTTTGCCCACCTGCGTCAACTGGCCGAGGAGGGCAACCTGATCCAGGCCAGAACGCTGTTGAACCCGGCCTTGGCCCTGGCGGATCTGGTCAATGCGCTGTTGGCTACCCTGGCCAACCAGCCGCAGGTGACCATCGTTCAGATCCTCAAAGCAGGCGACGGCGGCGCGGCGTCCAGGCGTGATCTCACCCTGGTGCAGGACAGCAGCGCGCTGTGGCTGGTGGAACCGGTCGACGGCGACGCCAGCCTGCTGGCCGCGCGGCAGGTCACGCGCGGCGACGTGCGGGCGCTGCTGCTGGCGGCGCTGTGATCGGCCGTGCTGGAAGGGATGCCTCGGCGGTCCTCAGCATGACATACAGGCTCTCGGCGCCCTGGCGAGCGACGCCAGGGCAGGTGTGACAGAACTGGCGAGTTTCAGGAGCAGGCAATGAGCGCACCAGTCATCCAGGCGCAATACGATCAACTCGAACAGGTCGCCGTCCGTTTTGGCCGGCAGGCTGAGGCCGCAGCGCAGACGACGCAGCGCGTGCAGCAGTCCATGCGCGCCTTGCAGGCCGGCGGCTGGGAAGGCCGCGGCGCGGCCGCTTTTTTCAACGAGATGGACGGTGCAGCGCTGCCCGCGCTGCACCGTTTGAGCACAGCATTGCAACAGGCGCAAACCGTCACCCGTCAGATCGTGCAGGTTCTGCGCACCGCCGAGGAGGAGGCCGCTCGACCCTTCCGCGGCGCAGGTGCGGCGGGCGCGTCAGGCGGCGGCGCCTCCGGGCAGGCCGCCTCCGGTGGGCCTCCTTTTGGCGATTACGCCAACCTCCGCGATATTCCACCGTTGGTGCTGGGGCCGGGCGCCACTTACCAGGACCTGGCGGCCATGATCGAGCAGATGTACCGCATCAACGATGTGCGTGACGGTCGGCCATACGGCGTGGACGAGCCGGTCAAGATCGTGCGCATCGGCGCAAACCAGTACCTGGTGGCCATCATCGGCACCGACGCAGGCGGCGACGGGCATACCGGCCCCAACGACTGGCTGGCCAACCTCAGCAGCGGCCGCGGTGTGCCTTCGCGCTTTCAACTGGAGGCGAAGCGGCTGATCGAACAACACGTCCCGCCGGGCGCCACCATCCATCTGGCCGGCCACAGCCAGGGTGGCCACGTGGCAATGAATCTGGCCGGCACGCAGGGGTTGAGCGACCGCTATCAGATCGGCAGCGTCAACACCATAGGCTCCAGCGGCAGCAGTACCATCAACCCACGTATTGGGGCTGAGAACTATCACAACTTCGTGCTGGCTGACGACCCCATACGCCTGATCGAGCGGAGCGCGCCGCGCATTCCCTTTACCAACCTCACGTGGCCCGTCAGCATGGGCTCTTCGTTGAGCTGGCTGGGTGTGACCGGCTCAGGCGGTAGCCCTTCCATCGATCCGCAGGTGATTTGGGAGACAGGCGGGCATGGCGGCTATGTTCAGTCGCCGGCCATGGCCAGCCGGCCGTTGCCTTTCAGCATCGAGCGCTGGGAGGTCGTTGGCTCTTATCAGGTTCACAGCTACGACAACTACAGCACTGCCTGGCAGACGATCAGCAACGGCTGGTCGCAAGGCAATGCCGGGCAGGTGGCCTGGGGCGGTGTCGATTTCATGACGCATCTGGGCACAACCACGACAGTAGCGGTTGCGCAGAACATGGCCAACACGGCGACGCAATACCTTCCCACCGACTGGCAAGTGGCCATTGACCGCCAGTTCGATGCAGCCGGACAGTATGTGGCCAACGCCCCGCGTCCCAGCCAATGGCTGCCTGCTGTTGTCAACACTGTGTGGTCTGGCTTTTGGGAATAGACGCTCTGATGCAAACTCCGTTCCGCCATTGCCGGTTGGCGGCCTTGTATGGCGCAGCCGCGTTTCATGATCTACGACATCGAAGTCGACGCACAGGCTGAGGCTACCTGGGTAGTTGGAGAGTATCTATGAGAAGGAGTTTATATGCAAGGCCATTCGCTCAGACTCAGTGACGAGGAGCTTGCGCTGCTGTTGGAAACATTGGCGATTCCACAACTGGCCGGCCATCCGGCCACGTCATTGACAGAAATCGCGCCCGTTCAGGCTGAGATGTTGCGCCCCACTCTCACGCGCAGCCTGGCTGCCCGTGATCTGATGCTGCCCCAGGCTGATGGCGGCTGGGCGGTGAATAGCGATGTGCAACGCTTGTTGCGTCTGTCGGCCGCGCCCGATGCCGCGCTGTTGGTAACCAGCAAGACCGGCGATACCCTGCGCCCGCAGCAGGAGAGCTATTACCGGCTGGGCGATGTGGTGGTGCGCTATTATCAGCCTTATGACGGCATCAACGATTTTGCGCTGCTGGCCGAGCCGCTGAACCTGGCGCCAGCGTTGATGGCCTGGCTGCAGCGCCACACGGCCGGCGAGGGCGGGCCGGTCTGGCAGGTTGCCTTGACGCAGGCCAGCCTGTCACAGGCGCAGGCAGCCGCCAATCAGGGTGCGGCGGCGGAGGTTGAGCAGATGCTGCGACAGGCCGGCGTATCGCTCGAAACAAGCTCAGCGTTGGCTGCTGCCATGACCACACCTGCCGCGCGCCTGCAGGTAGCCGTGCTCTCTCCGCACCTGCAACCGACCGTGCAAAGCGAGACCTTCTTGTGCGACGCCCGGCGCTGCTGGTCGGTGCAGGAAGAGGCTGAGCCCACGCCTTTGGTTGTGCTGGAGACTATCGACCTCGATGGCGTAGCGTCGCTGTTGCAGCATCTGATCGCAAGCTGGGAAGGGTCTCTCTCAATCTCTGAACCAGGCGCATGAAAGCAGCCGGACGCGCCCGGTTGCTTCAAGATATCTTCAGAGTTTCTTCAGGATTTTTTCAAGACATGGCGCTGGCTTTGTGGCATAATGAGATAACCGTTAGTCTCAGTTACCAGGAGTGATAGCATGGGCAACGACATCATCCAGGCGCAATACGACCAGCTTGAACAGATCGCCGTGCGCTTTGGCCAGCAGGCTGAAGCTACCGCGCAGACGACGCAGCGCGTGCAGCAGTCCATGCGCGCCTTGCAGGCTGGCGGCTGGGAGGGCCGCGGCGCGGCAGCCTTTTTCGGCGAGATGGAGCGCAGTGTGCTGCCCTCCATGCAGCGGCTGTCCGGCGCGTTGGGCCAATCACAGACCGTGACGAGACGGATCAGCCAGGTGATGCGAACGGCAGAGGAAGAGGCTGCCGCGCCGTTCAAAGGCGACTACACGGGGCAACCTGCATCGCCTGGTGGAACTGATGGAAGTAGTGAGCCTGGCGTCATCGAGTCAGGTGCATCTGCGAACGGTCGTCCCTGGACGTTAAAGGATACCGCTCTGCTGTTCGGCAAGACACTGCTGTGGAGCTATCGAGACCGGAGTGCATTGGCCAGCATTATCGCAGCCCGAGGCCAATGGGGTAAAATGGTGCGTTTCGCACAAGACGCCGATGGCATGTGGCGTGCGTTTGGTTCTCGGGCGGCAAAGGAGGCACTGGGCTTGCCGGGACACATGACCCGGTTTGGCGCTCCGGCCATCGAGCGATCCATACGCTCTCATTCTTTCTTCGAGATGATCAAGACCGCCGCCCGTAGCGACGGTCCCTGGTCCACTCGTGCTGCTCAACTGCTCGATGATATCAAAGGCATCGGTGGAATCAAGACACCTCCGCTGTGGTCAGCCAACGGCTTTTTGAAGAATGTCAAGGGACCAGCGATCATTAGCACGTTGATTACCACGGGTTTGAACGTCTACGAGTTTGGATTTGGAGCGAACAAGGACAAGGGGTTGCTCAGCCGGGAGTTTCTCACCAGCACGGGCGCAGATGTTACCGCTGGCCTGGGCATCGTTGGCGTCTCTACGGCCATCGGTACGATGATCCCAATTCCGGGTGTCGGTACGGCTGCTGGTTTTGTCGTGGGTCTGGGACTGCAATACGCCTATGACCGCTGGGGAAAGGACACCTGGCGCGGTGTGGTGGATAGCGCGGCGCAGCGAGTTGGCAGCGGTCTGGATGCTGCCTGGAACACCGCGCGCCCGCTGGCCGAGCGCATCGAGCGTGCAGCATCCGATGCATGGGAGCACGTAGGCCAGGCTGGCAAAGACATCGGTCGGAGCGTCGTTGAAACATTCAATTCATTCACTGCGTCCCCGGCGCGCCTTGTCTCGCCGCTGGCATGGGCGTTTGGAGACTAAATGATGCCATCATCTGCACCCACCCAGGCGTTCTCTATCAATCTCACGCGTGACGAGCTGTTGGCGCTTTTACAACTGATGGGCAGCACGACCATGAACGGCTTGCCCGAGGACCCGTTTGCTGGCATCTCTCGGCGAGAGCGGGCCGAACGGCTCAACGCAGGGCTGGAAACCTTGTTGAATCGCGGCTTGATCGAGGCTCAAGGCGGCGATAGTGTCGTGATCGATGACACCCTCGTTGCCTTGGTGGGCAGTTGTGTGTTGCCTGGCGCATCGATGGTGTTGAGTGGCCTGCAACCCGATGGCATTGCAGATCCACACTTCTTCAACGCGACGCCAGAGATACTGGTTGAGCATTCATCCCCGCGCCCAGGGATCCACATTTTTACCTTTCTGCCGGATGAGGTCGCGCTTGCAGAACGGGTGCAGTGGGTGCTCGCTGCGATTGGCTCAGCCCACCATGGGGCCGACTTCGCCATCGTCTCGTCTGACAAATTGATTGCAGACGTCTTTCGTTGGTCGCGGAATAATCAAACTGCCAAGGCTGCAGACAGTCTGGTCAAAGCAAACTGGCCGGCCGGTGAGGCCCAGTCCTTCGTGCGAAGCTGCGCAGGGTTCGCCATCTACACTGGGCTGTGCGCTTGGGGCTTGCGCAGTGAGCAGATCGAAGGCACGCACACGCTGATTGCCGTTTCGGATCAACAACGCTGCTGGTTATTGGAACCCCAAGGAGAACGGGGCGATCTCTTGCGTTGTCGTTCTGTGACGGGCCAGGATGCCACAGATGCTATGGTGCGCATGGCGCATCCCCTCTTGCAGATTGCCAACGCTGGCGAGAAATAAACCATTGAGGCGCTTATGAGCAATGATATCATTCAAGCCCGCTACGACGGGTTGGCCAGCGTGGCCAATCGCTTCGGCAGCCAGGGGCAGAGCAACCAGGAGCTGCTGGCGCATGTGCGCCAGGTTGCCCGGCTGTTGGAGGGAGGCGGCTGGCAGGGCCGCGGCTCCTCAGCCTTCTTTGCTGAGCTGAATGGCGAGGTGCTGCCGGCCATGCAACGCCTGGCCGCGGCCCTGCATCAGGCCCGCACGGTGACGCTGGACATCGCGCGCGTCATGCGCCAGGCGGAAGAGGAGGCCGCGCGGCCTTTCCGCGGCGGCGCGCTGGGCGGCGCTGCTGGCAACGCGGCGGGCAACGACGTGGTCGCGGCAGGGCCGGGCGCTGGCTCGGCCTCCACCGCCATGGACACCAGTCACATCTTTGTCCCCGGCTACATGGACGGCCTGATCGGATTGCAGGTGCAGGGCGCTGACAGCACGCAGCTCAACAGCGCCATGGAGACCTTGGCCGGCAACCCCACGCCCCAACAGGTGCAGCAGGCGCTGGATCAGATCGCCGAGGCCAGAGGATTGCCGCGCGAGGTGGTGCAGGCCCACTACGAACGCTATCTGGAGCTGCGCAGCGAGGCCGAACGCATCGGCGCGGCCAAGGGCCATGAAGCCAGCCCTGCGGTCAACCAATTCATGCATGATCGTTTCATGGGCAGCACGACGCAGTTGCGCTATGGCCAGGTGGTGGGCGACGCCTTGGGCGTCGATCCGGTGTTTGGCGCCCTGCTCAACCCCAGCGGCGGCCTGGTCGGCCCTGGCAACGCGGCCATGGACCTGGGCGACAGCGCGCTGGGCTACCACGGCGTGGTGCATGACGCCGCGGGCTACCTCTTCAACTACCACAACCTGGGGCCAGGCTATGACTACCTGGGCCGCGAGGGGCGCGACACCAGCAGCCCGCTGACCGGCCAGCAGGCGGGGATCCAATACTGGACCCAGCGGTTGGACAGCGGCTTCGTGGAGTCGGCGCTGTCCAACACAGGCGGCATGTTGTTGGGCGTGGCGGAAGATGTGAAGACCGGGGTGTCGCAGGCCATCGACTGGCTCGACGACCTGTTCTAGGAGCGCATCTGCCATGTCAGAAACACGCTCGATTTACTATCCAGTCGTCTTCACTCCGGCCGAGATGGCGGTGTTGCTGTCGCTGGCCGGCGCCCAGACTTTGCTGGGGCTGGAAAGCAAGGGTCTGTTCCCAACCAACGGATCAAGATCAACCTGGGATCAGACCTTTCTTCAGGGCCGCGCCCAGTTGGAGCGTGAGCGTTGGCTGGATCACCTGCCTGGCACTGTGCAATACCGCCTGAATGAGGAACTCGGCATGGCCGCCGCGGTCATGGCCGCGCCCCAGTTCGTGTTGGTGACCAACCTGGACTGGCCCGGCCAGCCGCGGCAGAGTGTGACCCATTACCTGGCTGCGGCGGTGGTTGAGGCCTCCTTCGACGGCCAGGACTATCACATGGCCGCGCTGCGCTCGATCGATATCATGTTGGCGCGCCAGGCCACCGCGATGCAGTTGCCAGCGCAGCCCCCGCCGTGGCTTGAATTCGAACTCTCCAACGAGCAGGCGCGCCAGGCCGTAGCTGACCCGCAGCCGCGCCGGCTGGGGCAATGGGGCGTATCGGCCAGCAGCGCGGCCGCCTTTGCCCATGCGTTGCGGCCAGGCCAGGCCCGCGCCAGCGTGCAGGTGATGTCCGTGGTCTATGGCCGGGTTGAGGCTGTCCATCGAGTGCGCGTGCTGTACGCCGACCCGGCCGGCGCGGCCACTGGCGAGTATGCCGCCTGGCTGGCGGCGCCTGTCGCCGGCAGCCGGGTCCGGCTGATCCCAGCCTCGGCCGGCCGTCTGGTGGAGACTGTGCGAACGCTGCTGCCGCACCCCTGAAGCCGCGCCAAGCCACACCCCTGCTCTTTGGGTGTGCCCCTGCTCTGGCCGGTCTCCGACCGAGCCACGCCCCCGCTCTGGCCGGTCTCCGACCGAGCCAGCTCACTCCCGCTCTGGCCGGTCTCCGACCGAGCCACGCCCCTGCTCTGGCCGGTCTCCGACCGAGCCACACCCCTGCTCTGGCCGGTCTCCGACCGAGCCAGCTCACTCCCGCTCTGGCCGGTCTCCGACCGAGCCACACCCCCGCTCTGGCCGGTCTCCGACCGAGCCACACCCCTGCTCTGGCCGGTCTCCGACCGAGCTAGCTCACTCCCGCTCTGGCCGGTCTCCGACCGAGCCACACCCCTGCACGCTGCACGAGGCGTGTCTTATGACATCTGGTATTATCACCCCGTATTCATGGATGTTGGGCCATGGCTCGCGCCTGGCCCGGCGCGGCGTTGCCATCTGGGCGGCGTTGATGATCCTCTGGGCGCTCACCTCCTGTACCGCTATGAACAACCAACAGCTTCACATCCGCATCGACAACGCGACAGACACCGACATAACGGCCTTTTGGCTGGGCGCCGGCTCCGGCGCCGGGGGGCCGGGCAGCCGCGCCTACGGCGCCATCGACCGCGGCCAAATCACCCCCTATCGCAGCCTGAAGGCGCAGTTTGGCTCGTACAGCAACTACAACTTCATCACCGAAGAGGGCAAACGCTTTGTCGGTTCGACAGTTGCCAACGAACTCATCGGCCAGGTGGCGCTGGAGCCTGGCTATTACACCTTGGTTCTGACCATTGTTGGCGACAAAGCGATGGTCACCATCAGGCCAGAGGAGACACCATAGTCGGGTTCGATGACCTGACCAGATGTGGGAACTGTCATTGGGGGAGGTGAGTTACAGCCGCTCTTGCCGACTTAGCCTGCCCGATGTACAATACGCATCGACGGTCGTGCCGGAGAACTATCAGCGCATTGGGAGTTGCTCTGGCCTTGCCAGGCAACAAAACACATCTCGCGATCAGGGAATCGTGTACAATGGCCAAAAAGCTCTTTGTCGTTCCAGTTGTGGTGGTATGGTTGCTCGTGGCGGGGAACCTTGTGGTCAACGCTCAATCGACCGCCGGGCCTCAGGTGCTGGGGGTCGTCTCACAGCCGGGTTCGGAGTCGTTGGGACTCGACGTCTACTTTGTTATGACCGACGCCCAGGGGCAGCCGATCCTGGACCCCAACCTGGAGGCAGCTACCATCCAGGTGGTGGGCAGCGCCAGCGCGCCCGTTTCGGCCAGCATAGGCGATCCGCAAAGCGACATCTACGTTGTCCTGCTGATCGATACCAGCGGCAGCATGGTCAACGTCATCGACCAGGTGCGCCAGGCGGCCACCTCCGGGCTGCGCAGCCTGCCTCCCAACGCGCGCGTGTCCGTGATTGCCTTCGATGCGGACCGGCGCATCATCAATGATTTCACCGGCGACCTCGCTGAGGTGGGCAACCGCATCGGGCAGGTGCAGGTGACGCCGGGCGGCGCTACCTGCCTGTACGACGCCGTGTGGGATGCCATTGACCGCCTGAACCTGAACGCCACCCGCCCCCAGGACCGCCGCGCCATCATCCTCTTCACCGACGGACGTGACCAGCGCCGCGCGGACAGCAACGAAGCGTGCAGCATCCATACGTTTCAAGATGTGGTGGAAAAAGCGCAGCGCCAGCCAGCCACCGGCGTCCACACCATCGGCCTGTGCGGAGCCGATTGCAGCAACATCAACCGCGTGGAGCTGCGCAATCTGGCCGAAAACACCAACGCTTTCACGGCCATCGGCAGCCAGACCGAGCTGGGTGCGATGTTCCAGGCGATCATGGAGGGTCTCAACGCCCAGTTGGTGGCGCGCGCGCAGGTCTATCCTGTCCAGGGCGTAGGGCAGGCGGTGCTGGCGGTCAAGCCGCGGGATGTGAACGCGTTTGTCACCACCATGTTCAACTTCCTGTCGGACAAGGACTACAGCGCGCCCCTGCCGCCGGCCGCCGTGCGCATCTCCCAGGTGCTCTATCAGCCGCATGACAACACCTATCAACTGGCGATCTCGCTGGCCAACCCTCAGTCCATCGACCGGTTGATCCTCAACGTGGAGGAAACTGAGGGCGGCAAGACTGCAATCACCAACATGCAGATCAGGCTGGATGGGCGCGACGCTATTCAGACCGATTTCAGCGCACAGAATCTACAGGCCGGCAAGAACTATACCATCAAGGTTCAGGCTGTCGACGCCAATGACATTCTGCTGGAAGCCAGCAGCGACGACACCTCTTGTCCGCGAGGCGACAAGACTTTTCTGGCATGCAAGGAATTCAAGCATGAGCCGCCCGTTGCGCCGGGCTGTGACTTCACGATTCAATCGGTGACGCCAGACTACACGCGCGGCCTCTTCGTGTTCGACCTGGCCATGCCCGCGCAGTGCGGCGACGTCTTCTATCAGGGGCTGCTGGTCGACCGGCAGACCAGCCAAAAGGTGCAAGACATCGCCCGCAGCAGCCTGTTTGCCACCCAGGGTGTCAACCATCTGGAGATCCCCATGCCGCCCGCGCTGTTGGCGTTGAAGAAAAACCAGACGCCGCCTGAATATGCCATGTCGCTGGAGTTGGAGACCAGGGATGAAAAGAAAACCACTCAGGCTTTCACCTTCACGCCCAGCGCGCCGCCGCGGCCCTCGCTTTTCCAGCAACTGACCAACGGGCTGCGTCAGAACCCCTACCTGCTGATCGCTATTTTCGCCTTTGTCATCGCAGTTCTTGCCTATCGCGTCTATCAAAATCAGCGCGCTCAGAAGGCGAAGGAGGAGTCGCGCCGTCCGCCGGTCGCCTATACGCAGCCGTTGCAGCGCATGGCGCCCTCTCCGCGTCTGCGGTTGACCGTGCTGAAAACCCCTGGCCAGCCGTCCGCGCGCGAGGTTGTCATCGAGCAGTTCCCCTACGTCATCGGTCGTAAGGAGGGTGACTTGATCCTGTCTGACAAAAAGATGTCAGGCAGACACGCGAAGATCACGGTTAGCGGCAGTCAGTTCTTCATCGAAGACCTGGAATCCACGAATCACATCTTCATGGCAGGCGAGCAACTGGCCCCTGGCCAGCCGACGCGTCTGAGCAGCCCAGCGCGCGTGCGTTTGGGTCCTGACACTGAGATCGAGTTCCAGGCGCTTTAGGCGCGTCAGGCTGCTCTGTGGACAGGCCCATGATCGCCCGCTGGCTGAAGCTGCAACGCACGGAGCGCCCTTGGCTGCTGGCTGCTTTGGTCTGGCTGGGCGTCAGCGCCGGCGTTCTTCTCCTGGCCTGGGCGGCGTTGCGTTGGACAGCCAGCTCTCAGCCCGAGGGGCAACATGTGTCGGCGCCCCTGTCCGTTGTGGCGCAGGTGGAAGCGCCCGCGTCACCCGACCAGGGAACCAGCGCCGATCGGGCTGTTGCCATGTTGCAGGAGGCCACGCCCGATGACCAGGCGTCGATCCCGGTGACGCAGTCGTTGCCCTCGGCCGATGAGCTGGCCCTGCCCAGCGCGGCCCCGTCACCGCTGCAGATCCTGTTGGACGTGCCGCGCCGGCCGCAGGAGCGCAACCTGAACTGCGAATTCCGCTCTGCCACCGATCTGGCCGACTATTTCGGCTGGGCTTTCACCTGGGAGCAGCTTTTCGAGGTGGTCGGCGTCGATTCGGGCGGCGACCCAAATCTGGGCTTTGTCGGCCGCAGCATCAACGACCCGGTAGGCGGGCTCTATCCGTCCGGCTACGGCGTCTATGCCGAGGCCATTGCCCGTGGCCTGCGCCAGTTGGGCATACCCGCCACGGCCCACAACGGCAAGGACGCAGCCTGGCTCAAGGAGCAACTGGCCGCGGGCAGCCCAGTGGTGATCTGGGCCACCTATGGCCTGCAGCCGCAGCCTCTGGTGGAGTGGCAGAGCGCGGCCGGCGTCACGGTGCGCGCCGTGCGCTATGAGCATACCTTCGTGGCCGTCGGCTACGATCAGCAGGGCATCTGGCTCGACGACCCTTGGGGCGCTGTGCAGCGCCACTACCCCTGGTCAGCGCTGGATGCGTCGTGGGCGCTGCTGGACAACATGGCCTTGACCATCGACGCAGCGCCAACGCCATAGGCAAACTGAAAGTCCAGGCGACTCAGGCAGAAGGCCTCTATGAACACATTGCTTGGCCAACGATTGGGCGGGAAATATGAGCTGCAGGCGGAGCTGGGCCGCGGCGGCATGGGCATCGTCTACCGCGCCCATGACACCATGCTGCACCGCACAGTGGCCGTCAAGGTTTTGACGCCGCAATTGGCGGCCGATCCTACCTTCGTGGAGCGTTTTCGCCACGAGGCCATCGCCGCGGCCAACCTGCGCCATCCCCACATCGCCACGGTCTACGACGTAGGCCAGGACCTGGTGCAGGGGGACACGGTTCACTACCTGGTGATGGAGTTCATCGAGGGCCAAACCCTTGACCGCGTGCTGCAACGCCAGGGCCAGCCTTT
>JACSRL010000409.1 GCA_014879765.1 Anaerolinea sp.
CGTTGCAGGCGCGCGGCTTCCAGGACCGCATCCACGATGCGCACGTAGCCGGTGCAGCGGCAGAGGTTGCCCACCAGGCCGGCGCGGACCTCCGCTTCGCTGGCGTTGGGGTTGCGTTCCAGCAGGGAGTGGGCGGTGATCAGGACGCCCGGCGTGCAGAAGCCACATTGCGTGCCGCCCAGCTCGACCATGGTCTGCTGGATGGGGGCCAGGTGGCCATTCACGGCCAGCCCCTCGACGGTGGTGATGGCGTGGCCATCGGCCTCGACGCCCAGCACCAGGCAGGAGTTGACCGGCTCGCCGTCCAGCAGCACGGTGCAGGCGCCGCACTCCCCTTCGGAGCAGCCGTTCTTGGTGCCGGTCAGCACCAACTGCTCGCGCAGCACGCGCAACAGGTTGTGGTGGGATTCCACGGTGATGCTATAGGATTCGTCGTTGACGGTAAAGGTGATGTCGTGTTTCATGGGAAATCTCCGGAGAAATGGTCAATGTTCAATCGCCAGTTGTCAATTGTCAATTGCCGATACCTGGCCATGACCCACACGGCGTTCCGGATCCGGTCATTGACCATTGACCATTGACCATTGATCATTGATCATTCTCTGCTATCTCCGCCAAGACCCGCTCAACCCCTCGCCGGGTCAGCACGCGCACCATGTCGGTGCGGTAGGCAGCGGTGGCGCGGATGTCGTCGATGGGGCGGGCCGCGGCCGCGGCGGCCTGGCTGGCGGCCTCCAGGCCGGCCGGCGAGGTGTCCTGGCTGAGCAGGCGCTCGGCCTCTGGCGCGCGGATCACCGTGGGCGCGACCGAGCCCAGGGCGATGCGCCAACTGGAGCCGGAGGGCGCGTCCTGGTCAGGCCAGCCCAGCACGGCCACGTTCATCAGCGAGATGTCGCCGATGGTGGTGCGGCCCAGCTTGAGGAAATGGCCGGCCGAGCCGCGCACGAAGGGCACGGTGATGGCGGTCAGCAGTTCGCCGGCCTGCAAGGCCGTCCGGCCGGGGCCGAGGAAGAACTCCTCCAGCGGCAGTTTGCGCGTGCCGTTGGGGCCGTAGATGTGTACGCTGGCGCCGTAGCAAATGAGGGCCGGCGCGCTGTCGGCCGCGGGCGAGGCGTTGCACAGGTTGCCCCCCACCGTGGCCCGGTTGCGCAGTTGGTAGGAGGCCACGGAGCCGCACCCTTCGGCCAGCAGCGGCCAGCCGCTCTGCACCGTCGGGTCCAGCGCGACCTGGTTCATGGTCACGGCCGCGCCGATCCGCAGATCGCCGTTGCGCACCACCAGCAGATCATGGACGCCGGGCAAATCCTTGACGTCGACGATGATCTGTGGGCGGATAAAGCCGCGCTCCATGCGGATCAGCAAATCGGTGCAGCCGGCAAAGGGCCGCGCCTGGCCGTTGTGTTGCAACAGCAGCGCGCTGGCCTCTTCCAACGTCTGAGGTTTGATGTAATCGAAAGGCTGCAAGGTGATTCACCTCCAGAGGGAAGGATGAACGATGAACGATGAATGCAGAATCCGGAATTCGGATTCCTGATTCATCCTTCATCCTTCATCCTTCAGCAATTCCGCTTACAGGTTGATGTTCTCGCGCTCTTTGACGCCGAAGCGGGAGGGAGGCAGGAGCACGAAGAGCAGGTTCAGCAGGATGCCGACGAGGGCGGCGAAGACGATGGCGGGGATGCCGTCGGGGAAGAAGAAGGGCACCTTGAAGGGGAAGAGGCCGTTCTCCAACGCCAGGTTGCCGCCGATGCCCAGCACCAGGATCGTGGCGCCGATGGCCAGGTTCTTGGGGTCGAAGAGGTTGACCTTCTCGCTCTGGATCAAGGCGACGCCCTGCTTGCCGATGACGCCGAACAGGTAGATGGCCAGGCCGCCGACCACGGCCACGGGGACCGTGTTGACCAGCGCCGCCAGCTTGGCGACGAAGCCCAACACGATGGCAATGCCAGCCGCGGCCATCAGCACCGGCACGGAATAGTTGCGGGTGATGGCCATCAGCGAGTTGTTCTCGCCGTAGTTGGTGCCGGCGCAGCCGCCCAGGAAGCCGACCACCATGTCATCGGCGCCGTCGGAAACCAGGTTCAGGCCGATCAGGTTCTTGATCTGCAAAGGCGCCCGTCCCAACTCCTTGGCCAGTTGGTCGATGTAGAGGCTCATCTGGTAAAGGTGGGCGGTGGATTCGGGAACCGTGGCGATGGCGATCAGGGCGATGGCCGGCACCAGGCCCCAGGCGCGGGCGTCGCCGAAGGCGGGCAGGGTGATGCTGGGCACGCCGAACCAGGCAGCCTCGCCGACGCGGCCGAAGTCCACCAGGCCCAGGGGGATCGCCACCAGATAGCCGACGATGGCGCCCAGCAGGATCGGCAACATGCCTAACAGCCCTTTGCCTTGCAGGTAAACCGAGAACACGATGGTGACGAAGAGGGTGATGAAGGCCACCAGCCAGTTGCTGGAGGCCATGCCCAGGGCGGCGCCGGCCAGCGCGAGGCCGATGACGATGGCCACGTTGCCGGTGATGATGGGGGGCAGCACCTTGTCCAGCGCGGCCTTGCCGATGCGCATGATCAGCAGACCGATCAGGATGTTGAAGAGGCCGGTGCCCATGATGCCCACCTGCACCATGCGCACGCCGTCGGGGCAGTAAACCGTGTTGGGATCGCTGAAGCAGGTCGGGTCATAGAGCATCATCGCGGTGATGACCACGGTGATGTAGCTGAAGCTGGACCCGTAGTACATGGGGATGCGCCGGCCGTTGACCAGCAGCGCGATAATCGTGCCGATGCCGGTGGCCAGCAGCGTCACGCCGACGTCGAACTTGGTGAGAATGGCGACCAGGACGGTGGCGGGGAACATGGTCAGCACTTGCTGGAAGCCAAGGCTGAGCATGGCGCCGATGGGGGGGCGGTCTTGCGGCAAGTAGCCAAAGGCCTTGCCTTTGATCTCAGAGGTTGTCATGAGTTCTCCTTGCAGATGAGGGGGGAGGCTGCCTGGTATGGGGCGGACGAAACAGGCGGCCGAAGCGAGGGAATCAAACCAAGGAGGCCCGATCCTGCGTTAGGGGAGGGGGTGAGAGGGGCGGCATTGCTCCTTTCTTTATTGAAGGCGACCATAGCTGCGGGGTGGTGGGCGCCCAGGCGACCTGAGCGCAGGCGGGACGGTCACGGGGAACGAACGCAGCGATTATATACCACAAAGGAAAGATTGTCTAAAAACCCCCCACGCAACTATGTCGCATGGCAGCGGCGCCGGCTGCTGCGGCGTTGAATTCATCGGGGGTGTGTTGCAACTCAAAGGGCCTCAACCCATTTTGAATGCACCCAATTCATTGGGGTGGAACTTTGCGCCGGGGGTTCCAGGCTCTCAGTTCAGCCGGCTGTTGAGCTGGCCGCGCTGGCTGGCCTGATGCGCCGCGTGTTGGTCACAAACCACTGGCTGCCCTCCGCCAGGCGCACCCATAGCCCCGGCGGCTGTGCGCCAACCACCTGGCCGGCCAACCACTGCGCCACGCCATCGACCTCGAACATAATTTCCACCAGGTCATCAGCCCGGTACGTCTCACTCAACCGCGCCGTCATCGCCACATGCCTTCAGAAATTTCCAATTTCCAATTTCCAATTTCCAATTTCCAATTGACAATTGACAATTGACAATTGACAATTGACAATTGACAATTGACAATTGACAATTCACCAATTGAACGCTCCCTCCATCACTGGCGCCACATCCCCGCTCACCCGCACCATTCGGATATCCTCGGCCGTCCCCTCCACCTCGACGGTCACTTTGCTAGGCCGGCCCATCTCGATGCCCTGTTCGGTGACGACGGTGGTCAGCGGCGGCGTGGCTGGAAGAAGCCGGTGATGCACCAGGTAGGAGGCCAGCCCGCCGCTGGCCGAGCCGGTGGCCGGGTCCTCGGGGATGCCATGATGCGGCGCGAGAAAGCGCATGTGTACATGACGGTCGGGGTAGACGGTCTCCAGGCAGAAGAGGGCCACGTCCGCGCCGGGCAGGTCCAGCTCGCTGCACACCTGGCCCAGCAGGGCCGCGTCCACGCTGAGCGGATCGATCCCCTGCACCTCGGCCAGCGAGCGAACGGGGATGAAAAGCTGCGGAAAGCCGGTGGAGACGGCCTGCACCGGCTGGCCGGTGTCCAGTATGGCCGCGGGGTGCAGCTTGAGCGCCGCGGCCAGGCGTTCGACCTGCTCGCGGCTGGCCGCGGCCAGAAACTGCGGCGCCTGATGGTCGGTGACCACGCGTGTGACGCGTCCATCGGCCACGTGCAGCCGCGCCGTGCGCAGCCCCACCCCCAGCTCGAAGGTCACCTCCGTGACCGGCTCGACCAGCGCCACCCGGCCCAGATGCGCCAATACCCAGTGGGTGCCCACCAGCGGATGGCCGGCAAAGGGCAGTTCCGCCCTGGGGGTGAAGATGCGCACCCGGAAGTCCGCGCCTGGCCTCTCCGGCGGCAGCACGAAGGTCGTCTCCGACAGGTTCAGCTCCAGCGCCAACTGCTGCATCTGCCGGTCGCTCAGCCCCGCCGCGTCAGGAAACACCGCCAGCGGATTGCCGCCAAAGGGGACATCGGTAAATACATCGACCTGCAGGAATTCATAGCGCAACATAAGCAAGCTTTCGTTAACCTAGTATCTCGTTGATCACCGCCTCGAATGCCGGAGCCTTGGCTGCATGAATTCCCTGAGATGTGTGTTTATGTTCGGCTTGGGAGATAGGGGGCTTGTGAGCTGCGTTGTCGTAGCGGAAGATCAAGTTGCGTGATGCATCTTGGTAATGGTAGGCATACATCACCCTCGGTTCATCGAGCGTGATGTCCGCGAACTCACGGAAGTGTAATTCGCTGCCATCTTCGAAGTGCAAGGTGCCTCCGATGAAACCACGCAACATGGACCGCTGATCGATGGTTTGGTCAACCAATACGGCTTGTCCTGTCGCCAGAACTGCTTCTATCGCTTTGAGGATACGCTCCGCGTATTCATTGAAGCTGGAAGCGCGCATCGCCCAGCCCTCGTAGCTCGACTTCCAGGCCTTCCAGCATTCTTGCCTCGCCTGCCCACTCGACATATTCCAGATCGCCGCCTTCCAGGTCTTCTGCGGTCATTTCAGCCAGGAAGCGAGCTGTTGTCGTCTCATAGCGTTCCTCGAAACTCGCCAAGCGTTGACGTGTCCTCCTGATGCTGGCACGCAGCCGGGCTTGATAGCTCTCTAGCGCGCGCTGAACGGTGTTGGCAGTCCGTTGATCTGGCAATTCGATAACCATTTCGATGCTCATGATATTATCCTCATGTGAATGACTTATCACGGTGTCCAGAATTAGCCACGCTATTGTACTATGGCGACATTGAGTCCGCAAACCATCTTCGGGGCATAAGCCACTGGGGTGCGATGGCAGAAGATCACGTTTCACGCATCAGGCGTGATCGCGTCCAGTACACTGCCGATCACCGCCAGCCGGCTGCGCGGGCTGATGCCGGCCGAGCGCATGCGGAAGATCAGCCAGCGACACCAGGCGTCCTGTGTGGCCTCGGGCAGCCCGGCCAACACCTGGCGCGCGATGGTGTCGTCCACCGGCGTGAACGTGCCCACCAGGCGGGCCAGCCGCTCCATGTCGCCCTGGTTCAGCAGGCGGCGCTCGCCGGTGTCGGTCAACTCCAGCGGCGTGCCTTCGCCGCCGTCCAGCAGCGTCACGGCCCGCTCCAGCGCCATGCCCAGCTCGGCGAAACGTTCGCGGCGCGCCGGCGCGCCGCCGGCCGCGGTGGCAATAGCCAAAAAGAATTCCATCAGCTCATCCAGTTCTTGGTAGGGCCCGATTTGGGATTGGCCTGCTCGTAGACCTCGTCCACGGGCAAGTTAGGCTGGCGCGCGGCTGCCACGGAGAGTTGGTCGCAGCGTTCGTTCTCGACATTGCCGGCGTGGCCCCTGACCCACAGCACGCGCACCTGATGCTGCGCCAACGCGTTCAGCAGCCGCTCCCACAGGTCAGGGTTGAGGGCCGCCTCGGTCTTGTTCTTGCGCCAGCCGTTGGCCCGCCAGCGTTTGGCCCAGCCCAGGTTGATGCTGTCGGCCACATAGCGCGAGTCGGTGTAGAGGGTCACGTCGCAGGCAGTGTTGAGCTTCTCCAGCGCGCTGATGGCCGCCATCAGCTCCATGCGGTTGTTGGTGGTCAGGCGAAAGCCGCCCGACAGCTCTTTGCGGTGTTGGTTGTACAGCATGACCACGCCGTAGCCGCCGGGGCCGGGATTGCCCAGCGCGCCGCCGTCGGTGTAGATGGTGACTTGGGGGCGTTCGCTCATGGCGGCGAGTCTACCACAGTTGCGCTATCTCGCCCAATGGTGTACAGTTGTGCGCTGAACCCCCGCTTGGGCCGCGCCGTGTAACGCTGTGAACGCGGGCTGCCCGCACGGCCCGCTCCGCCGTCGATCCAGGAGAATGAGCTGCCATGAACAAGATCTTCCCGCTGTTTTGCGTTCTGTTGCTGGCGACTGTGGCCGCCTGTGTCGCGCCCGTCGCGCCGGTCACCCAGCCGCTGGCCTCCACGGCTATCGTCGAGCCGCCTCCCTCGTTGGGGCCTGCACCCACGGCGGAGCCCAACACGCGGCCGCCGGAGCCTGCACCCCCCAACACGCGGCCGCCTGAGGTCGCAACCCCGGTCACTGGCTTCGAGGCCATCACCGAGGCCGCAGTCAAATTTGCCGCGGCGGAGCTGGGCGTGGACGCGGCCGCCATCCAGGTGGTCAGCGTGGAGGAGGCCACCTGGCGCAACTCCTGCCTGGGGGTGGACAGGCTGAACGAGATGTGCATGGACGTGATCACGCCCGGATTCCGCGTTGTGCTGAGCGTGGACGGGCAGGAGATCGCCGTACACACCAACCAGGACGCCAGCGCGCTGCGGCTGGCCGACCCGGCCCAGGGCGTGCCCGATGTCAAGCCGAGCAGCTACCACCCGGCCGGGATCTGGCCCAACAGTTAGCGCATTGAACCAACACCCCCCGCCGGTCACCCCGCTGAGCCGCCGCCGCTTCATGCAGTTGGCGACGCTTGGCGCGCTATCGACGCTGTTGAGCGGCTGCGGACTGCGGCCGTCGCCGCCGCAGCATGTCGCGGCGCTCAGCCCGACCGCGCCGCCCACCTCTGCGCCGACAGCCACCCGCACGGCCACGCATACGTCGACGGCCACCGCGACGGCGACAGCCACGCAGACCGCGACGGCCACCGCGACATCCACCCCGACGCCCACCGGCACAGCCACGCCCACAGCGACAGCCACGGCCACGCCCATCGATACCCCGTCCCCCACCCCGACGCCCACCGAGACTCCCACCCTGGCGCCTGACCCTGAGCTGGAGCTGATGCTGGGGCAGATGCTGCTGGTGGGCTTCCGCGGGCTGGCGGTGGACGATCAACACCCCATCGTGGCCGACCTTCGCGACCGTCATCTGGGCGGCGTAGTGCTCTTCGACCGCGATGGCCCCGCCCGGTCGGCGACGCGCAACGTGGAGTCGCCGGAGCAGTTGGCCGCGCTGACCGGCGCTTTGCAGGGGGCCGCGAGCACGCCGCTGTTGATCGCCGTGGATCAGGAGGGGGGCAAGGTGATGCGTCTCTCCCCCCGGCACGGCTTTGCGGCCAGTCCATCCCACGAGGAGCTGGGCGCGCAGGGGGATGCGGCCGCGGTGACGGCGGCCGCGGCCGCCATGGCGCAGACGCTGGCCCAGGCGGGGATCAATCTCAACCTGGCGCCGGTGGTCGATGTCAACGCCAACCCGGATAATCCGGTCATCGCGCGCTACGGGCGCAGCTTTGGCGCCGATCCTGCGCTGGTCAGCCGCCTGGCCGCGGCCTTCATCCAGGCGCACCACGAGCAGGGGGTGCTTTGCTGCCCCAAGCATTTCCCCGGCCACGGCAGTTCCACGGCCGATTCGCACCATGGCCTGGCCGATGTGAGCGAGAGCTGGACGGAGCAGGAGCTTCAGCCCTATCGTGACCTGATCCAGGCCGGCCTGGCCGACTGCATCATGACGGCGCACGTCTTCAACGCGCGGCTGGACCCGGTCTTTCCCGCCACTCTCTCCCCTGCAATCATCGATGGCCTGCTGCGGCGCGAGCTGGGCTACGACGGCGTGGTGATCTCCGACGACATGCAGATGGGCGCGATCCGGCGCTACTACGGCTACGAGGACGCCGTGCTGGCGGCCGTGAACGCGGGGGTGGACATCCTGGCCATCTCCAACAACGTGACCTTCGAGGAGGATATCGTCAGCCGGACGGTGGAGATCCTGCGGCGGGCCGTGGCGCAGGGGCGCATCAGCCGCGGCCGCATCGAGCAGTCCTACGCGCGCATCCAGCGGCTGAAGGCATCACTCCCAACGCCAAACAGAGCACCATGAAATCTATCTCACAAAACTGGCTGGCCCGCGCCCACGCCGAGGGCGCGCCGCTGGTCGATGAGCGCACCGCCACCTTTGTCTGGCAGGGCGCGGAGCCGCCGCTGCTGCGCGGCGACTGGAACGACTGGGACGAGGCCAGCCCACTGTCCTGGCAGCGCGTCGCAGGCGGTCGCCGCAGGCCGACTGCAGAGTCCAGTTGGATCGCGACCCTGGAGCTGGCCCCCGACGCCTACATGGAATACTGCCTGGGCGTTGATGAGCATCGCGTCGACGATCCCCTCAACCCGCGGCGCGTCTCCAACGGCCTGGGCCAGTTCAACCACTGGTTCTACATGCCGCAGGGCGGCCCGACGCCGCTGGCCCGGCGCACGCGCGGCGTTGCTCAGGGGGAACTCATCCGCCTGGATCTGCCCACCCGGCAGTGGGTCGCGGGCCAGCAGCGCCGGCTGATCCTCTACCGGCCGGCCGTGGAGCAGCCCACGCCGCTGTTGCTGGTCTACGATGGCCCCGACTATTTGCGTCGCGCCAGCCTGGCCACGCTGGTGGACAATCTGATCGCCCAGCGGCGCATTCGACCCATCGCGCTGGCCATGCTGGCCAACGGCCGCGGCAGCCGCATGGCTGAATACGCCGGCAGCGATGCCACGCTGGGCTTCGTACACGAGCTGGTGTTGCCTGCCGCCCGCCAGCAGTTGGATTTGATCGACATAACGCAGGAGCCGGGCGCGTTCGGCGTCATGGGCGCGTCCATGGGCGGGCTGATGGCGCTGGCCACCGGGCTGCGCCTGCCGCAGCTCTTTGGCCGCGTGCTCAGCCAGTCGGGCGCGTTTCATCTCGGCCCCTATCCGACCACGGCGGTGGAGCTGGTGGAGCAAGGCCCTGTGCGTCCGCTGCGCATCTGGCTGGATGTGGGGCGCTATGAGGAGCTGCTGGCCAGCAACCGCGACACCCACGCCCTGTTGCAGGCGCGCGGCTACGAGGTGAGCTATCGCGAGTTCAGCGCCGGGCACAACTACACCGCCTGGCGCGACGACCTGTGGCGCGGGCTGGAGGCGCTTTTCCCGCCGGTCAACTGATCAGCTCGATCTCGTAGTCCACCAACTCCACGTCCAGCCGCCAGCGTTCGACGCTTTCGACGACCTTTGTCAGCAGGCCGTGGGCGTAGTCTTTGTCCGACGAGACGCAGGCCACGCCCAGCACCGCGTTGCGCCAGGAGTCCTGTTGCCCCACCTCGGCGACAGAGACGTTGTACTCGCTGCGCAGGCGGGCGATGATCGGCTTGATCACGCTGCGCTTGGCCTTGAGCGAGTCGATCATGGGGATGTGTAATTCGATAGTGACGATGCCGATGACCATGGTGTGTGGTGAGGGGGTGAGGGGGTGAGGGGGTGAGGGGGTGACTGTTTACTGGTCACTTACCCGACGTAGGCCACCGCGCCATAGCCGACGACGCGGCTTTTGTCGCCGCTGGTGTCGCCGGAGTTGCGGTAGTCCAGCAGGTGGGGCGTCCAGCCTTGCAGCCTGGCCAGGTGCATCAGGATCAGGATCGCGGGCAGGCCACAGGCCTCGCCCTGGGCCGCGGCCGCCAGATCGCCGGCCGTCACCGCGGCCAGGAAGGCGCGATCCAGCCGCTGCGCGGTCTCGTAGGGGTGATAGTGGCTCAGGTCGGAGCTGACCACCACCAGATCGCCGGGCCGCAGTTGTTCCGCCAGGTCAGCCGCGGTCTGCGCCGGGTCTGGCTGGCCGCACAGCATGGCTGCCAGCTCGAAATCGCCCAGCGCCACCTGCAAGAAGGGCAGCTCCACCTCCAGGCTGTGCTCCGGCTGGTGCGCCAGCGCGTCCAGTTGGTAGCCGGGGCCGCGGGCCAGCAGCGCATCGATGGCCGCCCGGTTCTGTGTCACCAGCCCCAGCGGGGTCTCGAAGGCGTCGGCCGGCGACAGGGCCACGCGCTCCACGGCGACGTAGTGCGCCGGGCCCAGCAGATAGACCGTGGGAGGCGCGGCCACGGACGCGCTCCCGTTGGCCTCTTGCAGTTGGCGGAACGCGCTGGCCGCGATGGGGCCGGAATAGCGATAGCCGGCGTGGGGCGCGATCAAGGCCCGCACCGGCCCCAGCCCGGCGCCGGCCGCCTGATCCAGCAGACTCTCCACGCCGCGGCTCAGCCGCTCTGGCCGGTCGGCGTAGAAGGCGCCGGCGACGGCGGGGGGACGGATGGTAGGTGTGTCCATGGTGGATCCTCGGAGAATGGTCAATGGTCAATGTTCAATGTTCAACTGTCAACGGGGCGCGCCTCCCCTCATTGGCAATTGGACATTGAACATTGACCATTGATCGTTGATCATTTCCAAACGCCCGGCACGCGCAGCCCACAGCCGTGGCACACGCCCGGCTCACGCCAGTGCTGGCGCACGGCGTACCAACTGCGGCTGATCAGCAGCGTGCGGCAGGCTGGACAGCAGGTGGATTCGCGGTCGCCGTCGTGGACGTTGCCCAGGTAGACGTAGCGCAGCCCGGCCTCTTTGCCGATCTCCCAGGCGCGCAGCAGGGTGCGGTGGGGCGTCGGCGGCCGGTCCAGCAGGTGATAGTCGGGGTGAAAGGCCGAGAGGTGCCAGGGCAGGTCGGGGGAGAGGCTGGCCAGCCAGCCGGCCATCTCCCGCAGCTCGGCCTCGTCGTCGTTCAGGCCAGGGATCAGCAGGGTGGTGATCTCGATCCAGATCCTGGTCTGCCGGACGATATGCTCGATGTTGCGCAGCACCGGCTGGATGCGGGTGCCGCACACCTGGCGGTAGAACGTGTCGCTCCAGGCCTTCAGGTCCACGTTGATCGCGTCCAGGTAGGGCTCGATCAGCTCCAGCGCGGCCAGCGTCTCGAAGCCGCTGCTGACGAAGATGTTGCGGATGCCCTGCTCATGGGCCAGCTTGGCGGTGTCGTAGGCGTACTCGAAGAAGACGGCCGGCTCGTTGTAGGTGTAGGCCAGCATAGGGATCGCGTGCAGACGGCAGTGCTCCACCAGATCGGCCGGCAGGGCCAGCGCGCTCTCGACCTTCGAGGTTTTCGGCAACCTCGAAGGTCTGCCCGCCACGACCGCCGATGCCCCGCTCTGGCTGATCTGCCAGTTCTGGCAGAACTGGCAGGTGAAATTGCAGCCCAGCGTGCCCAGCGAGAGCACGCGCTGCGTGGGCAGGAAATGGTAGAGCGGCTTCTTCTCGACAGGATCCACGTGCAGCGCGGCCGCCTCGCCGTAGACCACCAGATAAAGCGCGCCGTCGTAGTTGCGCCGGATGCCGCACTTGCCCATGCCCTCCGGCGCGATGGCGCAGAAGTGCTCGCAGGCCGTGCATTGTACATAGCCTTTCTTGAGTGGTTTGGAGAGCATCGCCGGGTGGAGCATGGTGGTCGTCCTCGTGTTGCCCTCATTGTACGACGAAACAGCCATAAGTTCAAGCCGGGAAAGCCAGCGCCAGGCGTCAAGGCACGGCGTTAGGGCTTGGTCTGGTGGCTGTGCATGAGAAGGCCGCTGCTTGATGGAGCTCAAGCCAATCGCTTGGCCATGGAGAGGTTCGCGTGCGCGCGTGATCCCGCCGGGGAATGAAGTTCCCCGGCTACAAAACAGCGCCCGTTGAAAACGGGCTAACGTGTATAAGCCACGATTTTTAGCTCCGTTGATGGGGCGCTGTGATGTAGCCGGGCGATTTGACACCTGCACGTGCGCCGCAGGTGCAAGTGTCGCCCGGCGGGTCAGCATGAGGGATGACTCGCTGCCAGTGGCCTCAGAAACCGGGTTTTTGTCTTGCAGGCCAGGGCCATGGCGCCATGACAGTCCATTGTGCAGACGAAAATCATGCCGCACGAGAAAAACCCGGTTTCTGAACGCTTGGCCCCAGAAACCGGGTTTTTGTCTTGCAGACCAGGGTCATGGCGCCATGACAGGCCGTTGTGCAGACGAAAATCATGCACACGAGAAAAACCCGGTTTCTGAACGACGGGTCACTGTCATCATTGCCGTTTGGGCTGAGTTGTGCTATCCTGCGAGTAGTGTGCGCCAGCCAGGAGGATTGGCAGCTTGAGGGCGCACCCGCGATGCTGTTACCTCAACACGGAGGAAAGCCATGACCCACGTTGATCAATCGATGCAGCCCCTGGCGATTCAGGTGACGTCCATCGACCTGGTCGAACCGGACGCGTCCGGGCGCGTTACCCGCGGCCCGCGCGACCAGATCCGCACGTTGACCGATGAACAGGTGCGGGAAGCCTTTGGCGCGGTCGAGTTCATGGCCCGGCACGCGGGCGAGATGCTGGGCCGGCTGCGGGAAAAGCCGGAGCAGCGCGAGCTGTCCGGCGTGGAGATGGAGTTCGGCCTCGGCTTCAACAGCGAGCTGAAGATCTACATCGTCGGCGCCAAGGCCGAGGCCAGCCTGAAGGTCAAGCTGGCGTGGAAGGCCGATGGCGCACTGGCTGCGTCACAGGAGTGAAAGCACGATGGCAACTTCGTCCTCCAAGGTGAAGATCCTGTTTATC
>JACSRL010000796.1 GCA_014879765.1 Anaerolinea sp.
TCAGATCGAGTAGGCCGCCGTATCGAGATCCGCACGGCCTACTCGACCAACGTTTTGCGTAAGTCCTGACACTCTTTTCATCTCAGGCAAAGGCGCACGGGCCAGCGATCTTTCAGACCAGCGGCCAGGGATAGGAGCGCCGCTGCGGGTCTGGGTCAGGAAAAAGGCCGGCGTTCAGCACCTGCTCGGTGCGGCGGGCCAGCTCAGCCAGCTCGGCGGCGCTCAGCAGCCCGGCCAGCTTGGCGTGCAGCGCGCAGCCGCTCTCCAACTGCGCCCGCAGCCCGGCCAGATCGACGATCAGATCCACCGACAGCGGCTGGCCGGCGAATTCCCAGATCACCGTGCGCAGCTTGGGCTGGACGTGGAAGCAGACGCCGTGATCGATGGCCCAGAGGCGGTCCTCGGCCGTGCGCAGGGTGTGGCCGGCCTTGCGGTCGGCGTTGTTGATCACCAGATCGAAGGCGGCGATGCGCTGCAGCGCGGGCTGCAAGGCCGGCTCGTCGCGAAAGGTGAAGTAGTGCTGGCTGAAATCGGCGTCGACGAACAGTTGCACCGCACCCTGGCCGTAGGGGCCAACGCGGATCACCGTGGGGGGCACCAGCGTCCAGCCCAGCGCCTGGCTGACCAGATAGGCCGCCAGCTCGCGCTGGCAGAGGGTGCCGGGGGGAAAGTCCCACAGCGGCGTCTCACCCTGGCGCGGCTTGTAGATGGCCAGCCCCTGGCCGCGGTCGCTCTGCACGTCGGCCAGAAAGGTGTAGTTGGAGCTGCCGGCCAGCAGGCCGCGCACCGCCAGCTCGCCGTTGGCCAGCAGATCCAGCGCGTCGCTCCAGGCCGTCAATCCTTCGGCCGGCGGGCGACCCGGAGCAGAATCGTCCTGCCCGCTCATCAGTGCAGGAGGGTTGCGGCGGCGTGGCCGTTGCTGGGCGGGCAGAAGTGGCCGTCGGGGTCGATGGGGTTGCCGCACAGGGCGCAGATGGGCCGGCCGGCCGCGGCCAGCCGGGTGATATGCCCGCTGAGCGCGGCCATCTGCTCGCGGCTGGCCCAGAAACGGCCCACGGCCGGCTCGCGCTGCGCCTCCTCCTCTTCGCTCAGCAGCTCCTGGACGAAGATCACCACCAGGTCCTCATCTGCCTCGTAGCCCAGACCCAGCCGGCCGATGCGAAAGCGCGGGCTCAACGGGTCCAGCAGCGACAGGTTGCCGGACGCCAGCTCAGGGCCGCGGTCCAAAGAAGACTGCGCTTCCACTTCGTCCAGCAGCTCGTCGATGCCGGCAGCCAGGGCCTGGGCCTGCTGTTTTTCGATGATCAGCGTGACCACCTGCCGGCCCTTGACGCCCTGCAAGTAAAAGGTGCGCTGGCCGGCCGGCCCCAGGGCGTCTACCGTCAGCCGGCTGCAAGGTTTCAGATCAAATGCGTATGAGGCCATGCTTGCTTTCCTCTTTGCGAGAATCCTGCCAAAAGTTGCCACTTTTTCTGAAGGTTGGCAGCTTGCAGCAGGTTGGCAACGTTGCCGGTGAACCGCTACGCCGGCTGCTCGTTGCTGCTCTCCGGCTTAGGCGGTTCCAGTGTGCCGGTGTCGTTCAGGCGCATCAGCCGCGGGCCGTGGGCGGTGAAGCGCAGCCAGGTCACCGAGGCTGTGTCGATCACCAGCCGCTGGAACAGATCGAAGGGCATCCCGGCGTAGTAGGCGGCCACAGCCTTGATCACATCGGCGTGCGAGAAGATGGCCACCACGCCATCGGAGTGCTGCCGGCGCAGACGCTCCACCGCGGCCACGGCGCGCGCCTGCATCGCGCCCAGCGCTTCGCCTTGGGGAAAATGGGCCAGGCCGGGGGTAAACTGCACCTGCATCCACTCCGGGGTTTTAGCCAGCTCCTTGATCGACTGGCCGGTCCAGTCGCCATAGCGCGACTCGCCGACGCCTTCTTCGACGACGATCTCCAGACCACGGCCGGCCGCCACCGCCTGAGCCGTCTCCATAGCCCGTTCCAGCGGGCTGCTGTAGATGGCCTGGATCGGCCACGCGGCCAGCCGTTCGGCCAGGGCTGCCGCCTGGCCGCGGCCCTGTGCGTTGAGGTGAACGCCCGGCGTCCAGCCGGCCAGCCGGTCGCCCACCCAATCATTGGTGGCATGTCGGATCAACAGCAGGTCAGTCATGGTGAAGGATGAAGGATGAAGGACTGTCTCTTATACACATCT
>JACSRL010000492.1 GCA_014879765.1 Anaerolinea sp.
CCCCATCGCGCGATGGGGTGCTTTTTGTCATGCTGGGCAGACGTCAGTTGGAGTTGGCCGGCCGGCTCGTCACCTTGATGGTCTTGGGCTTGACGGTCTCGGCCTTGGGGGCCACGATGGTCAGCACGCCATGCTCGAACGTCGCCTCGATGGCGTCGGCGTTGATCGGCACGTTGAAGCTCAGGGAGCGGCTGAAGCGGCCCTGGCGGCGTTCCTGCATGAGATACTCGACGTTCTCGCCGGCGACTGGGCCGGGAACTTCACCCTTGATGGTCAGCACATCCCCTTCGAAGGTGATCTCGACAGCTTCCGGGTCAACGCCCGGCACCGAAGCCGTCAGAACGATCTCCTCGGGGGTGCTATAGACATCCAGCGGCAGCCGCCATTCCTGATCGACGGTCATGCGCGGTCGGCGGGCCAGAGCGGCCCAACTGGGCTGCACATAGCCTTCCTCGAACATGCGATTCATCGCGTCACGCATGGCTACAAAGTCACGAGCAGGTTCCCAACGGGTAATCACACGGGTCATGGTATTTTCTCCTTACAGTTTGGTATCGGTATATGGTGGGTTGCAGGCGTCGCACGCCTGAACAGTTGAACTACCCCTATCATCGCGCGGTTGTGTTAGATGAGCATTTGCGAAGTGTTAGCGTTCTGTTAGATTTCCCGCTGGCAAAAAGAAAACCGAGCCACGAAGGATCGTGGCTCGGTTTACGACACGTGTTGCGCGGCGACGTTGCGCCGGAACTCATATCAAAAGTGCGTCAGATCAGCGGGCAAGCGTCAGATGATCTTCGACCCTGGTCACATGCGGCGCCTGGCGGACCAGTTCCAGCACGACGGCTCGCTGTGCATCGCTTTGCACCGCGCCGACCAGAACGACGCTGCCGAAATAAACTTCGATGCGCAGGTTGGCATCGGCCGTGCGGGCGTCGCTCGCCAGCCGGGCCGCCAGATCCATGGCCATCTGGTCATCGGCCACCAGATTGTTGTGCAGTTGCCAGCCGTTCAGGCTGGAACGCGCCAGCCGGTCGGCCATGCGGCGCAGCAGGCCGGTGCGCACCCGGCCGTTCAGCGCCACCGCATCCTGGGTAGCCACGATCTCGATGTCGGCGGTGGTAGTGCGCAAGCCCTGTTCCGACCAGAGCTGGCTAAAGATCTGGTCGGCGGCTGCGCTGGTGCTTTCGTCCTTGACAGATAGCTTGATCATTGCTCCATTTCCTCCAAGAGAGACCACGCGACCAAGGACGCCGCTGATGTGTACTGGTATCGGGCCAAGGCGTAAAGCCCGGCAGGCCGGCGGCATCGGCGGCATCAGACGCGTCGGGAACACCCTCGTGCTTTCGCACATTATGGCACAAGATGGCAGATGTTGCAAGCCAAGGTCTACCCAAGACCCGAAAGCGGCAGGGCGTCCGAGTGGACAGCAGGCCGCTGCACAAGTACAATGGGAGTCGCCCACCCCTGTGGGGATGTCCCATGCCCATGAACACCGAACCCGGCGCCTCCTCATCCCCTGCAAGCAGCCAGGCCCGCGGCTATGCGCTGGTCTTGCTGGCTGCATCGCTCTGGGCCACGCTGGGCGTGATCTACAGTTTTCTGGCGCGCAGCTATGGCCTGCCGCCGCTGGCAGTGGCCGGCCTGCGCGCCGGCTTGGGCGGCGTCATCCTGCTGGTCGGCCTGCTGGCGCTGCGGCGTTCCTGGCTGCACATCGACCGGCGCGCGGCGCGGGTTGTGGTGGTCTACGGCATCGTTGGCATCGCGTTTTTCTATGCAGCCTACATCAACGCGATCCTCTCGGTGGGCGTGGCGGTGTCGGCCGTGCTGCTCTACACGGCGCCGGCCTGGGTGGCGCTGTTGGCCTGGCGCTTTCTGGGGGAACAGCTCACCCGCACCCACCTGATCGCCCTGGCGCTGACGCTGGCCGGCTCGGCGCTGGTGGCGCAGATCTACCAGCCGGGGCTGCTGCGCGTCAACGCGCTGGGGATCCTCTGGGGCCTGCTGTCGGGCTTCAGCTATGCCTTGTGGAGCGTTTTCAACAAGGTGGGCGTGCGTCATACCAACCCCTGGACGCTGCAATGCTACGGCATGTTAGTGGGCTCGGCCGCGCTGCTGCTGTTGCAGCCGTTGGCGCCGCTGGCCGGCGCGCTGCAAGATCCAGGCGCGGTCATGTGGTTGCTGCTGCTGGCGCTGGGCCCCACCGTGGGCGCGTCGGTGGCCTATGCCGCGGGGGTGCGCA
>JACSRL010000265.1 GCA_014879765.1 Anaerolinea sp.
AGGACTGTCAGTCCTCTGTGCATCGCCGATGATCCACGTCACGCCGCCCGGCTTGAGCGCGGTGCGGTAGCTCAGCTCGTAGGCCGCTGTGACGCAGGCCCACGGCTCGGTCAGCGCGCTCTCCACGTAGCCGGTGCTGGGCTGGACGGGGATCAGATAGTTGCCGCCGTCGCCGTTGAGCACCCGCTGGTCGATGACGTTGTAGAGCGACAGCCCGCCCTGGATCTCATAGCCATAGGCGTAGCCCACGCCGTCCACGAAGACATCGGCCTGGATGGTGAAGCGGTCGCCCACCTGGTATTGATCCCGCAGGTTCTCGCCCACGCCCACCACGGTCATGGCGATCTCATGGCCCAGCGTCACCGGCTGGTTGCGCATGTTGCGATAGATGCGCGGGTGCTGCTCGCCCAGGGTGATGATCTTGATGTCGGAGAAGCAGAGCCCGCAGGCGTCATGGCGCACCAGCAGCTCATCGGGGCCGTAGCTGGGCATGGCCCCGTCGATGGACTGATCGTTCAGCCCCAGGTTGTCGAAGCCCGCGCCGTACAGCGGCCAAAGCCGGTTGTGCTCCGGCAGCGGCGCATCCGCGCGACGAAAATCAGTGAGTTTGTCAGTCATAGCAGTGTCCTTGTCGATCTGTTTCCTTGTTCGTAACGGTTCAGGCGATTTAGAGAAACCGGGTTTTTGTCTCGCAGGCCGAGGTCATGGCGCCATGAAAGGTCGTTGCGCAGACGAACCCCATGCCTGCACGAGAAAAACCCGGTTTCTGATCGGCCGCTACTTCTCCACTCGCCGGCGAAACTCTTCCGGATCGGCGTTGTGGTCCAGTTCCCGCAGCATGGCGATGCCCGCCGGGCCTGGCGGGACGAGATAGCCGATCTGCGTGTAAAAATCGTTGCGCTGGCCGCGGCTGGGCAGATGCGTCTGCGCCCAGGCGCTTTGATAGCCCAGGCCATTGGCGCGCTGCATGGCCGTGTGGCCGTAGATGAAATGCGCGCCGTCCAGGAAGGCCTGGCGCACAGGCGCCAGCTCGCCCGCGTCGAAGTCGTCCATCAACTTGTTGCCGGGGCTGTTCATCTCGGTGCCCACGTTCAGCGGCAGATCCAGCGCGCCGGCCAGCCGCACCACGTCGTAGAGGTGCTGCACCTTGCGCCGCCGCTCCTCAGGGTCGGCCAGGTTCCAGTTGCGATCGGGGATGATGTTCAGCGCCACCACCCCCTGATCGATCAGCAGGCCCAGCAGCTCCTCCATGGCCTGCTCGCCGGCCGAGACGCCATCCAGCCAGGCCGCGCAGGGCAGCGCGCCGCAGGCTGTGATCAGGCGGTGAAAGTCCTCGACACGTGGGAAAGCGTCGTGGCTGGGCTGGACATAGCCCACCCCGCCGCGCTTCATCAGCTTGGCGCGCGCCGTGTTCTGGAATCTGGCCGGCTCAGCCAGCAGGGCCGTCACCTGCGCCGCATCCAGCCCCAGCTTGCCAGCCCAAAACGCGGCCAGTTCCTCCGAGTTCCCTTCAGTTCCTCCGAGTTCCCGTTCCGCCGCCCGCGCGTAGGCCAGCACCAGATGGCGCTCGGTGGCGTTGCCGGCCGGCGTCAGCGGCAGCACATCCTGCTCGTAGTCCACAGCCACCGGGTCCAGCCAGGCATTGACCCGGCGCACGATCTCCAGGTTGCGCTGCCTTGCCCGCGTCCGCAGATCGTGCAAAATGCCCGCGGCCGCCGGCGAAACCCACCCACCGGCAAAACCGATGCCCATGTGGTAATAGATGCCCGGCTCGCCCGGCGAGTTGATCTCCCGCGTGGCGAATTCAGGGATGAAGACCCGCGTCTCGATGCCCGCGCTGCCGCGCACGCCCACCAGCTCGCAGGCGTCCAGGAACTCATCGACCGCGTCCAGCACGTCGAAATCGACCATGCCCAGCAGCCGATAGCCGTTCTTGTGCGCCAGCCAGGCCAGCCCGCTGGGCGAATAGCCGTAGGCGTTGAAGGAGAAGAAGGTGTGGCAGTGCATGTTGGCCACGTCGGCCGGCGGGGCCGGCGTGACCTCGCCACGTCGCTCCGCCTCCAGCAGGGCCGCCAGCGCCGTGGCGCGCACGGCCGGGTCGAAGTCGTTGAGCTGGCTTTCCAGTTGGGTGATGTCGTCTGGCATGTCTATCCTCGTCCCGTCAGCACACGGGCCTCATAGGCCCTGATCTCGTCCAGCATGGCCATGCCCACGGGAACCCCCTGCTGTAGGCAATGGTAGTCCCAGACCGCGCCGAAGGGCATGGATTTCAGCGCCTCCAGCAGCGCCAGACGGGCGGTGTAGTCGCCAGCCTGCTCCAGGGTGCGCAGGTGGTCGATGGGCTCCAGCAGGGCCAGCAGCAAGGCGCGCAGCGCGTTGCGCGTGCCGATGGCCCAGGCTGCCACCCGGTTGATGCTGGCGTCGAAATAGTCCAGGCCGATGTGGGTGCGGCCCAGATAATCGCCGCGCACCAGCTCCTGCATGATGCCTTGCAGCTCGTCGTTCAGCAGCACCACGTGATCGCTGTCCCAGCGCACGCCGCGGCTGACGTGCAGCAGCAGCTCAGGGATATAGGCCATCACGGCCGAGATCTTGTCGGCGATGGTCTCGGTGGGGTGGAAATGGCCGCTGTCCAGGGTCAACAGCACCTGGCGGGTGATGGCATAGCCCAGGTAGAACTCATGCGAGCCGGCCACGTAGGCCTCGGAGCCGATGCCGAACAGCTTGCTCTCCACCGCGTCCAGGTTGCAGGCCGGGTCGATTTTCTGCGCGAAGAGCTCGTCCAGCGACTGGGCCAACAGCTCGCGCGGCCGCCGGCGGTCCACCGGCGTGTCCTTGAAGCCGTCGGGGATCCAGACGTTGGTGACGCAGGGTGTGCCCAGGGCGCGGCCGAAGGACTCGCCGATCTGGCGGCTGGCGATGCAATGCTCGATCCAGAAGCGGCGCACGGCCGGGTCGTAGCTGGCCAGGGTGAAGCCGCTGGCCGCCAGCGGATGGCTGAAGCAGGTGGGGTTGAAATCGAGGCCATGGCCGTTGGCCTTGGCCCAGTCCACCCAGGCCGCGAAATGCTCCGGCCGCAGCTCGTTGCGCTCCACCCGCTGGCCGCCGGTCTCGGCGTAGATGGCGTGCAGGTTGAGGCGATGCCGGCCAGGGATCAGGCGATAGGCCTGGTCCAGGTCCTGGCGCAGCTCGTCGGCGTTGCGGGCCTTGCCGGGATAGTTGCCAGTGACAGCCAGGCCGCCGCCCAGCTCGCCGCCGCTCGCCTCAAAGCCGGCGACATCATCGCCCTGCCAGCAGTGCAGGCTGATGGGGGTGGCCGCCAGCCGCTGCAAGGCCCGGTCGGTGTCCACGCCCAGCAGGGCGTAGCGCTCCCGCGCCAGCGCGTAGGCCGCTTCGATGCGGTCGGTCGATGGATGTAGCTGATCGTTCATAGGTCATCCTGTGTTGTGAGGGCAATGGGGCTACGGTTGGAGTTCCAGGAAACGTGCGTAGGCCGCATCCCAGCCGGCGCGCGGGCCTGGCTCGAAGGTCAACACCTCGGTGGAGTTGCGCACCACCGCGCGCGCCTCCCACAGCGAGTTGAGCTGGCCCAGCGCCATGGCCTGCAACAGGCAGTTGCCCATGGCCGTGGCCTCGATGGGGCCGGTCAGCACGGGCCGGCCGGTGGCGTCGGCGGTGAACTGGGAGAGCAGTTGGTTTTGCGTGCCGCCGCCCACGATGTGGATGGGGTCGAGACGCTGGCCCAGCATCTCCTCGGCCTTCTCCAACACGGTGCGGTATTTCAGCGCGATGCTTTCCAGCGCGCTGCGCACGATCTCCCCCTTGCTCTCCGGTACAGCCTGGCCCGTGCGGGCAGCGAAGGCCTGCAGGCGGGCGGGCATGTCGCCCGGCTTGAGAAAATCGTCGTGGTCAGGATCGACCACACAGGTGAAGGGCCGGGCGGCCGCGGCCATCTGGGTGAGCTCGGTGTAGCTCAGCGCCTGGCCGTGGGCGGCCCACCAGCGCCGGCATTCCTGCACCAGCCAAAGGCCCATGATGTTCTTGCTGAAGCGGAAGGTGTTGCCCGCGCCCCCTTCGTTGGTGAAATTGTAGCGCAGGCTGTCGGCGGTGATGATCGGCTCCGCCACCTCGACGCCCAGGATCGACCAGGTGCCAGAGCTGATCCAGGCAAAGCCGGGCCGCTGGGCCGGCACGGCCACCACCGCGCAGCCGGTGTCGTGACAGGCCGGCGCCACCACCTGGACCCCCTGCGCGCCGGTTTCCTCGGCCACGTGGGAGAGCAAGGGGCCGCGCACCGTGCCCGGCGCAACGATCGGCGGGAAGATGTGGGTGGGAATGTCCAGCGCCTGCAACAGCGGCCAGGCCCATTCCTGGCGGCGGGGATCGTAGCACTGGGTGGTGGTGACGTGGCTGAACTCGCCGGCCTTGACCCCGGTCAGCCAGTAGTTGAAAAGATCGGGAATGGGCAGGAAAGTCTCGGCCATGGCCAGGGCCGGCGACTGCTGCACCGCCATGGCGTAAAGCTGGTAGAGGGTGTTGAGCTGCATGAACTGGATGCCGGTCTGGGCGAAAACCTCCTCGCGCGGCACCCGCTGCAACACCGCTTCGACCATGCCGTCGGTGCGGCCGTCGCGATAGTGATATGGGTTGCCGATCAGCGCGCCCTGCCGGTCCAGCAGCGCAAAGTCCACCCCCCAGGTGTCGATGCCGATGCTGGCAATTGTCTGGCCCTGTTCGCGCACCGTCTTGGCGAGCCCGGTCTTGATCTCTGTCCACAGCCGCAGCACATCCCAATGCAGGCCGTCAGGCAGACGCACCGGGCCGTTGGGGAAGCGATGCACGTCGGTCAGGGCCAGCCGCTGGCCGTCGAACTGGCCCAGAATGGCCCGGCCGCTTTCTGCGCCAAAGTCCAGCGCCAGGGTGTTGAGGGTTGTGGTCACGGGGCTACTCCGGAATGATGAAGATTGAATGATGAAGGATGAATCCCAGAAGGCTCATCCTTCATCATTCAGCAATCATCGTTTTCACAGCAGGGTGGCAGGTTGCGAGCACTCTGACGGGTCACAACCTGCCACTTGCTACCTGTTGCTTCTGTTTACCAGTTGAAGTTGTCGATGTTGTCGGCGTTGTAGATGAAGGGGGGGCCCAGGAGGACGTTGCGGCCCAGGGTGTCGTTTTCCTCGACGGTGTATGAGCCCAGCCGGCCGGCGGTGAAGGTGTCGCCCACGGCGCCGGTGATCTGGCCGGTGTTCAGCGCGTTGAGGATGTGGATGGCCAGGTAGCCCAGGTCAGCCGGGTTCCACAGCGCAAACTGCGGCGAAGCGCCATTCTTGACGTACTCGCGCATCTGGTTGGGGGTGCCCAGGCCGGTGACAGCCACCTTGCCGATCAGGTTCTCGTCGGTGACCGCGCGCGCCGAGGCGGCGATGCCCACGGTGGTGGGGGCGATGATCACCTTCAGGTCAGGGTACTTCTTGAACAGCGCCTGCGCCTCGTTGTAGCTCTTGGTGTCGTCGTCATCGCCGTAGACCACGTCCACCAGCTTCAGGTTGGCGTATTCCGGCTGCTTGAGCACTTCCTTCATCACCTCGATCCAGGCGTTCTGGTTCGGGGCGGTGGAGGTGGCGCTGAGGATGGCGATCTCGCCGCCGTCAGGCCCGGCCAGGTCGCTGGCCATCTGGATCTGAATGGCGCCGATGTCTTGCAACACCGCCTGGTTGATGTGCAGCACACGGCCATCCTTGCCGATGGCCGAGTCCCAGGATACCACCGGGATGCCGGCGTCCATGGCTTCCTTGCCGGTGGGCACCAGGGCGTCCTCGTCGTTGGCCGCCACGGCCAGGCCGTTGACCTTCTGCGCGATCAGCGAGTTGATCAACTGGATCTGCTGGGTGGCGTCGGCCGCGGCCGAGCCCTGGTAGAGCACGGTCACGCCCAATTCCTTGGCCGCTTCCTGCGCGCCGACATTGGCGGTGTCGAAGTAGGGGTTGCCCAGATTCTTGGGCACCAGGACGAAGGTCAGCGCGCCGGCGGCGGGCGCTTCAGCGGCCGGCGCCTCAGTTGCAGGCGCCTCGGCCGCAGGGGCCGTCGTGGCGGCGGCCTCCGGCTGCGCCGGAGCGGCGGTCGGCGCGGCGCAGGCGCTCAGCGCCATGCTCAACACGATGATCGAAGCCAAAACCAGGTAGAGTGAACGGCGTTTCATGTTGCCTCCTAAGGCGTGAGACTAAACTCGATGCTCTGGCCGGTCTCATGAGCGGGCCGGCAGGGTGAACGGTGAACGGTAAACGGTAAACGGTGAACAGTGAATAGTGAACAGCTATTCTGAGACTGTTTACCGTTTACTGTTCACTGCTTACTGTCCACTAGCCAGCGCCCAGCACCTGGGCGCGCGACCAGAAGAAGAAAAGGATAAACAGGGCAAAGGCGGCGATCAGCGCCGCGGCCGCGGCCAGGGAGCGACGCTGGGGGGCGCCGCCGCGGGCCGAGAGGTTGCGCGCCACGTTGGGCAGCAGGATCGACAGGATCAGCAGCAGGCCGATGACCATGCCTTGCACCTGGCCCTGGATGTTGAGCAGGCCCATGCCGAAGCGCAGCAGGCCGATCAGCAGCAGCGAGAGCACCGCGCCGCCCATGGTGCCGATGCCGCCGTTGATGTCCACGCCGCCCAGCACGGCCGCGGTGATCACCGCCAACTCCAGCCCCAGGCCGATGTCGGGCCGGGTGCTGCCGAAGCGCGCGGCCAGCACGATGCCCGCCAGCCCGGCCATCAGGCCAGAGATGGTGTAGACGATGATCTTGGTTCGGGCCACCGGCACGCCGGAGTAGGCTGTGGCGTTCTCGTTGTTGCCGATGGCAAACAGGGTGCGGCCAAAGGTGGTTCGATGCAGCACCAGGCCAAAGACGATGGCCAGCACGATGAACAGCGCCACCGAGAAGGGGATCAACGTGCCGGGCAGCTTGCCCTGGCCGATGAAGGTGAAGCCGGCCGGGTAGCCGCGCGCCGCCTGGTCGCCCAGCAGCACATAGGCCACGCCGCGATAGAAGGCGTAGGTGCCCAGCGTCACCACCAGCGGCGGCAGCTTGACCCGGGCCACCAGCAGGCCGTTGAACAGCCCGCCGGTCGCGCCCAACAGCAGGGCAGCCAGCGCGGCCGGCCAGATGGGCACGCCACGCATGAAGAGCCAGCCCATGAAGGAGGCGCACATGGCCAGGTTGGAGGCCACCGAGAGGTCGATGCCGCCGGTGATGATGATGAACACCATGGGCAGCATCATCAGCCCGATCTCCATGAAGTCTGACGAGGTGCGCGACAGGTTGCGCGCGTCCAGGAAATAGGGCGAGAGCTGGCTGTTCAGCGCCACCACCAGCACAATCAAGCCGACCAGCATCCATTCCCAGCGCTGGAAGCGGGCCAGGAAAGAGCGGCGGGGCGGGGCGGCGCTGATGGTTGCGCCGGCGCTGCGTTCTGCGGCCGGCGGCGCGGCCTTGGGGCGAGGCTCGGTCATCGTCGTCCTCTTCTCTGCGAGCGGCGCAGAATCAGGTTGTCCACCACCACGGCGGCCAGGATCAGCAGGCCCTGCAGGGCCAACTGCCAGAAGGGAGAGATGCGCAGCAGGGGCAGCGAGTTGTCGATGGTGCCCAACAGCAGCGCGCCCAGCAGCACGCCAGGCACGGTGCCCACGCCGCCGCTGATGCTGACGCCGCCCACCACCGAGGCCGCCACCGTCTGCAGCTCAAAGCCCAGCGCGGTGTTGGTCTGCGCCGACTCGAAGCGGGAGACCCAGAGCACCGCGGCCAGGCCCGCGGCCAGGCCGGTCAGCACATAGACCAAGAAGATGATGCGCTGGCGGGGGATGCCGGCCATCTGCGCGGCCTCGGCGTTGCTGCCCACGGCGTAGATGTTGCGGCCGGTGCGGGTGTGGTTGAGAAAGAAGTAGACCGCCAGGGCGAAGAGGATGGCGATGATCACCATGTTGGGCAGCCCCAGCGGCGCGCCTTTGGAAAGCTGCTTGAAGGCCGCCGGCAGCTCGAAGGAATTGATCCAGGTGCCCTGGCTGTAGAAAAAGACCAGGCCGCGGTAGATGCTCAGCGTGCCCAAGGTGGCGATGATGGGGGGCACCCGGCCATAGCTGATGATCAGGCCGTTGAACGCGCCCAGCGCCGCGCCCAGCGCCATGCCCAGGGGCAGGGAGAGAGCCACGGGAAACTCCGGGCTGGCCTTGAAGACGAAGGCCACCATCATGGCCACCAGGCCGATCATCGAACCCACCGACAGATCGATCCCCTTGGTGATGATCACCATGGTCTGGGCCAGCGCCACGATGGAGAGGATCGAGATGTTGAGCAGAATGTCGCGGAAGTTGTTGAGGGTCAGAAAGGCGGGCGCGCGCAGCGTCACCAGCGCGGCCAGCACCAGGATGAAGATGACGATGCCAGCCTCGCGGTAGCGCGCTGCCAGGGTGAGCACGCTGTGGCGGCGGACGGGTGGGTGTTGTGCGCTCATAGGGCCTCCGCCATGGTCTGGGTTGCGGCTGACATGATCTTCTCCTGTGTGGCCTCGGCCCGGCTGAACTGGCCGGTGACGCGGCCCTCGCGCATGACCAGGATGCGGTCGCTCATGCCCAGCACCTCCGGCAGCTCCGACGAGATCATCAAGATCGCCAGGCCCTGGCCGGCCAGCTCGCTCATCAGGGCGTGGATCGCGGCCTTGGTGCCCACGTCGATGCCGCGCGTCGGCTCGTCCAGGATCAGGATGCGCGGCTTGGTGGAGAGCCACTTGGCCAGCACCACCTTCTGCTGGTTGCCGCCCGACAGCTCACGGACCCGCTGCCAGATGTTGTTGGCCCGCACCTCCATCTGCTGGGCGGCCTGGAAGGCGGCGTCCCGCTCCTGCCTGGGGCGCAGCCAGCCGCGGCGGGCAAAGCTGCCCAGCATAGGCAGGCTGATGTTGGCCACGATGTTCATGGGCGGGATCAGGCCGTGCAGTTGCCGATCCTCCGGCACCAGCGCCAGCCCCAGGTCGATGGCCTGCTGCGGCGAGCTGATCGACACCGCCTTGCCCTCCACCTCGATGCGGCCGCCGGTGGGGGGTTCGACGCCGAAGATCGCGCGCGCCACGTCGGTGCGGCCCGCGCCCACCAGCCCGGCCATGCCCAGGATCTCCCCCTGGCGCAGCTCGAAGCTGACGTTCTCGAAGACGCCGTCCAGGGTCAGGTTTTCGACCTTCAGCGCCACGTCGCCGATGGTCGCCTCCTGTTTGGGGAAGAGGTTGGAGATGGTGCGGCCGACCATCAGGCGGATCAGCTCCTCGCGGCTGATCTCGGCCATCGGCCGGGTGTCCACGTAGGCGCCGTCGCGCAACACCGTCACCCGGTCGGCGATCTCGTACAGCTCCTCCAGCCGGTGGGAGATGAAGACGATGGCCGTGCCATCCGCGCGCAGCCGCCGCACCAATCGGAAAAGATCGGCCACCTCGGTCAGGGTCAGCGAGGAGGTCGGCTCGTCCATGATCAGGATGCGGGCGTTGATCGACAGGGCGCGGGCGATCTCCACCATCTGCTGCTGGGCGATGCTCAGGCTGCGCGCCTTCTGCTTCAGGTCCAGGTGCATGCCCAGCGAGGCCAGCAGTTGCTCCGCCTCGCGGTAGAGGGTGCGCCAGTCCAGCCGGCCGCCGGCCGCGGTCGGCTGGCGGCCGACGAAGATGTTCTCGGCCACGTTCAGGTCGGGGAAAAGGCTCAGCTCCTGGTAGATGGCCGCGATGCCGGCCTGCAAGGAGGCGCTGGGGGCGTCGAACTCGACCCGCTGGCCGTGCAGGTGGATCTCGCCGCCGTCAGGCCGATGCACGCCGGTCATCACCTTGACCAGGGTGGACTTGCCGGCGCCGTTCTCTCCCAGCAGCGCATGCACCTCGCCTGGCCGCAGGTCGAACGAAACCTGGTGCAGCACCTCCACGCCGGAGAAACGCTTGGTGATCTCTTTCAGTTCGAGGATAGGTTCGTTCATGGTCCGATGGGGAGCGCTCACACCAGATCGACCGTCACGCCGCGGCGCTGCAAGGCTTCGATCTCCTGCGCCGGCGCCTGGTGGACGGTGATCAGCCGTTGAAGCTGTTCGAGGGGGGCAATGACGCCGGCGCTGATGGCGCCGACCTTGGAGGAATCGGCCAGCAGGATGGTCTGGCGCGCGTTGCGGATGGCCCAGCGTTTGATGGGGATCTCCTCGAAGCTGGCGTTGGTGATGCCAGCCTCGGCCGATATGCCGCTGGCGGCCATGAAGGCCTTGTCGAAGCGCAGGTTGAAGGCCTCCAGGCTGGCGCTGGCAAAGACACCGCCGAAGGTCTGGGTGGGGGGATGCAGGATGCCGCCGATCAGGACGACGGTCATCTCCTCCTGGTCCAGCAGGCGCTGGACGATGTTCAGGCCGTAGGTCACGACGGTGATGCGGGCCTGGGACGGGGAAACCCCGCCCCTGCCAGCCCTCTCCTCGCCGCCGTTGCTGTGCTCGCCGGCCAGCGGGGCCAGATAGCCGACCATGCAGTGGGTGGTGGTGCCGCCGTCGATGAAGATGGTGTCGCCCGGCTGCACCAGCGCCGCGGCCGCCCGGCCGATGCGTTCCTTTTCCTCATGATGTGAGATCACGCGCACGCTGAAGGGGGGTTCGGAGGAGGAGCCGCTGAGCACCATCGCGCCGCCATAGGTGCGCTGCACCAAGCCCTGACGGCCCAGCTCGTTGAGGTCACGCCGGATGGAGGAGGGGCTGACGTCAAAGCGCGCGGCCAGATCATCGACCGACACGCTGCTGCTTTCCTGGATCAGCCGGAGAATGTCCCGGCGACGTTCAGCGGAGTACATAGCAACCTTGCTACCTGAACCGAAGAGGAGGATCTGCCGTGGAAATGAGCGGGAACATGCTAATTCTAGCACACTACTGCGTCTTTGTCAATAGGGTATCGGTCAAGTTGCCAAGCAATATGCGATAATGAGCACAAATGAGCATCTATTAGATACAAGGTAGCAGGTCTTCTCCCCGACGGGCTATGGACAAAATCTACAGGAGTGGGTGGGAATATCCGGAACAAACCAGCAAGAATTCGACACGAATTCGAGATGCTGGGTAAAAGCATCAAGCAGGCCGAAGAACTCAAGCGCGGCGAACGGCAGCCCAGTCGTGTCTTCAATTTTTCGATTTCAGCCCCCAGGACGCGAAGGCGATCCGCGTCCGGTTGGATCACAGGTAGCCTATCCGGCCATTTTTACGTGGGGGTAAGCGAGCAACTTGCTGTCCGCAGTAAGCAAAGGAATGTCGTACACTCGTGCAGTGGCTACCAGCATCTGATCCGCAGGATCGCGGTGGAACTCGCCTGGAAGTTGAGTAGACTCCTCAGCGATCCTTGGCGTCAACTGGAGTAGCTCAATTCCGGGATATGTCAGCGCCTGTTCGATCCAACGCTCCACCGGCATGGTCAATTCAAGTCGTCCCCGCTCGACCAGCTTCGCCACCTCCCAGCACGAGATGATGCTGACACCCAGTCCAGTCCCCTGGTTCTCGTGGATAATACGCTGCATGCCGCTGCCCGCCATCGAACTCTCATTGACCCACCATACCCAAACATGGGTGTCGAGCAGGATCATTGCAGGACATCCCACTCTTCTTCAGCAACCGGTTCCAACGGCAAATCGAACTTCAGAACGCTCCCCTTCAGGGTGCGAGGGCGCGCCATGGGTGCCAATCCTTTGCGTACCCGCACAATTACTTCCACCAATTCCCCCGGTGGGAAAGGCAATGCCTCTAGCTGTACGGTTCCGTTCTTGGAGACGACCTTTTCAACGTTGTAGATTTGCATCATGCAATACTCCAGACCAGGTGCGGCAATGAGCAGCGATGGCACTCAGGAACGGTGCGCTATTGCGGTAAGATAATAGCACGGATCAATGGTTTCGACAACTTGTCCGCTTTGTGCTTGCCCACTTTTTCACAGCTCCTACGACTACAGAGGCCGCTGCGACGAACGTCCTCTCAACTGCTGCGCCAGCGCGGCGCTATCGGAAACTGGCATCTGGCAGGCGAAGTTCTCACAGACATAGGCCGTCGGCAGGCCGCGCACCTGGACGCGATCTGCCAGCAGGGGGACAGCAGCCGCTGCATTGCGCGCGGCCACGTCGCTGACAGCGCCTGCCAGCACGCTGTTCGGCAGGAAGTGCCTGCGCACTTCGACCCAGAGCGCCTGTGCTCCAGCGCCAGCCAGGTCGCCGATGACCACAATCTCTTGCGGGCGAGAGATTGCGCGTTCCAAGGCGCAGAGCAGATGGCCGAAGGCCAGCGGTTGGCGGGCCATGCCCTCGCGCAGAACCAGAAGAATGGTCTCCGCCAGGGTGTGATAGCGCTCCTCGCCGGTCAGCGCGTGCAAACGCAACAGCACGTCGGTGGCCACCGAGTTGCCCGATGGAGTGGCATTGTCCACAAAGTCCTTCGGCCGGGCCACCAGCGCCTCGTGGTCGTGGCTGGTCTGATAGAAGCCGCCCTGACGTTGATCCCAGAACTGCTCGATCATCGCGTCGGCCAGGTCTCGGGCTGCCTGGAGCCAGCGCAAGTCGAAGGTGAGCTGGTATAGCTCGACCAGGCCATCAATCAGGTTGGCGTAATCCTCCAGGTAGGCGTTTAGCTTGGCCTGGGCAGAGCTGCCGGTCAGCGAGGCCGGCGCCCACGAGCGCAGCAGCCGGCCGTCGTCCGTGCGCAGCTCGCGCAGCAGGAACTCGGCGTTGGCTTCGGCGACGCGACGGTAGTCCTCTCGACCCAATGCGCCGGCCGCGTAGGCAAAGGTGCGCAGCATCATGCCGTTCCACTCGGCCAGCGCCTTGTCATC